>DASVOT010000743.1:0-14921 GCA_036383235.1 Chryseosolibacter sp. | reverse complement strand
CCACGCGGGATTGTAAAGCTTATGCGCCGCATTAAAGTGTTCTTTTCGCGAGACGTAGAGCATGGTGGTCTGTTGCCGCAAATATACGCCGATTAACACTGCTGGCAAGAAGGGATTCGCAGATCTCGCTGCATCACTGCGGCCACCAGGATGGCTTCACATTAACAGCCTTCCCAAAGGAATATGCCCTGCAGTCGGTACACTCTTCCGCAGGCGGGCCCGGACCGTATACCACCAGGCAATCGGCGCGCAGGGTGTTGGGCATGTAATACGAAAGTTGGGTGCGGTCAAAATACCATCGCTTCGCCTGCTCTGCCGTCACCCCGAAGTAGCCCGAAACCTTTTTGCCGCCCGTCGGCGAAGAAAAATTCGTCTTCAGATTAAAGGGCGGCGTATCCAGCAGCGGACTGCCTTCATTCTGGTCTTTCATTTCCTTCCAGAAATTATAGTACGCCTGCGTCATTGCCTGTTGGGTAACGAGCGCTGAAAATTTTTCAAAGATCCTTTCATTTCTGACGGTGAGAAGGTCGAAAAGGTCCTTCCGGTATCCGCCGGACCGGTCCGTCTGCAACGCATAGGTATCGAGGTAATAGGGATCCGTTGCCCAGCATCTGTAGGCGGGATCGGCTTGTGAGATCAGGGGCGCCACGTAAATCCAGATGGGCGCATACGACCACCGGTAGTGGATTTCCTCCCCGCACGTGTTCACAGGAACCTGGACATTCGCGATTACCGTCTGCTTGGTTCTCAGCACCCACTGATTGGATTCCATCACATAGACCTGTTTTTGACTTTCTTTAAAACCGATGTCACCCATAGGGGGAACGTTGACATCCGGCATCGACTCCCACTCCGATTCGTAGATATGCTCATCCGGCAGGGTGATCTGAAGCTGGTATTGAACTCCTTTCCGCGCTTTAAAGTCGTTATCGAACAGGGTGTAGATGCCGCCGTTTCCTTCCTCGTACAGCCAGGTCTCCCCTTCGCGCGAACGCAACTCGACAACAGCCCCTGCCACGGGAACCGGACGAACATTCGTCACATCCCCCGTCTCGCTTAGTTTAACGGTGAAGTACCGGCCATCCGAAGGATAGGCAAGGGTTTCATTATAGGATTTGTCCGAGATATAGGCTTCCACCACCAGGGATGGCGATGGGTCCTTTACGACAAATTCGTAGGGCTCAACACATCCGGCAATAACGAGAAACAATACAAAAAACCGCAGCCTCTTCATATAGATCAAAAGCGAAAATTATAACTGACAGACGGAAATATACTTCCCAGCACGGCCATCTTTGACGCCGTGCCGTACCGGTTGAAAGAAACCGAATAGGTGTTCTTCCTGCTGTAAACATTGAACACGGAGATGACCCATTCACTCCTCAAGCGCTTGTTATTCCTCGCCTTGTCCTTCAAAGTCAACGAGAGGTCCAGGCGGTGATAGTCGTCAATGCGGTAATCATTCCGGTCGGAATAATTCAACACCGACAGGTATGCATCATAGCTGAATTTCGAGACGGGGATGGTAATGGGTCGGCCGGTGCTGTAATTAAAGTTTGCAGACAGGAAGCTTCGAAGGCCAAGCTGGTAATTCAGAATGACCGAGAGGTGGTGGGGCTGGTCGTAGGCCGATGCGTAGTATTCGCCTTTGTTGATCGTCAACTCCGGCCTTTGACCGGCGAATTTCCTCAGACTTCTCGACCAGGTATAGGCGAGCCATCCGCTGACCCGTCCGGTTGATTTTTTAAGCAGCACCTCCACCCCGTAAGCGAGGCCTTTACCCTGCGATAGTCCTGCCTCGAGTGAAGGGTTGAGTGTGATGTCCGCTCCTTCCATGTAGTCCACTGCGTTTGCGATGTTCTTATAGAATCCTTCGACCGAAAATTCATAGCGGTGATCTTCGAGGTTCCTGAAAAACCCGAGTGAGTATTGATCTCCGGACTGCGGTTTTAAATATGGGCCACTGGTCACCCAGTAATCCTGGGGTGTGGATGAAGAAGTATTGGAGATGAGGTGAAGATACTGGAACCCCCGGTAATAGCTGGCCTTCACTGACGACATCGTGTTGATCAGGAAACTGAGGGAGATCCTGGGTTCAAATCCGGAATAGCGTTTGATCACCTCGCCATTGTTGTAAGAAACCGTATCCCGGATAGAGGGGTATCGTCCGTCGGGAAGATCGTAGTTGAACGTGTAGATGTCCTCCTTGCCGAAGCGGAGAAAATAACTGTACCGGAGACCGGCGGATAAGGACCATTTTTCCGAAAGGTTATGATCCCATTGAACGTAGAGGGCCGATTCCAGCGATCGCTGGTCCTGCATATCTTGAGGAATGACGTTGTCGAACTGGTCATCCGGTGTAAGCTTTCCGGGCTCCATGCGTGTGCCGGTGGATTCCACGCCGGCGGTGAATTTGGACTCCTCGCTCAGGATATTCGTAACGTCATACTTAAGGCCGACACTCCTGATTGCATTCGCATACCGGAAGCCTTCAATTTCGCTGATGCTGTGAACCTCGCTGTAATAATTGCTGCTGAATACGGTAAGCGCCGAGAAGAGGTTCTCGTGAAAGGTGTGATCCCACTTAAGGGAAACGTTGGATGTGCTCCAGCTGAACACGGAATCCGTCGCAAGCTTGAAGTCATCGTAGCTGTTGTAGCCTGACAAGGTCAGATAGTTTTTTTCGTTGAGGGTGTGAAAGATCTTCCCGGTAAAATCTCGGAAGTTGGCGGCGCTGTTGCGCAGCGAGATGTTGTCAGTGGCTTTCACAAGCCAGTTGCAATAGGAAAATCTTCCGCCGACGAGGTAGGAGGATTTATTCCGGATGATCGGCCCCTCGAGGGAGAGCCTGCTGGACACCAGTCCCAACCCACCCGACACTGTGTGTTTTCCCGAGTCGCCGTTTCGGAGCGAGACATCCAGAACGGAAGAGATGCGGCTGCCGAAATTTGCCGGGCCGCCGCCCTTATACAGGGTAACGTTGCTGACCATATCGGAGTTGAAGGCGGAAAAGAAGCCGAACAGGTGCGATGGATTATAGATGGTGGCGCCGTCTTGCAGGACGAGGTTCTGGCCGGACTCGCCGCCGCGCACATTGAAACCAGAGGCAAGCTCGCCCACGGTACTGACGCCCGGAAGAGTCGTAAGGCTTCGGATGGGATCCACCTCGCCGAGAAAAGCCGGAACAATTTTGATATTGGCGATGCTGAGATTTTCAACTCCGGTTATTTTGGCCGTGACATTTTCATCGACCCGGTCAGCGGTGATCGTCACGCTTTCCAGCTCACGCGATATTGGAAACAGCGAGGCGGAGATTTCGGTGTCTTTGCCGAAAGGGCTAAACCCGATTATATAATGATTCGGTTCATAGCCAATGTATTCGATGTCCAACTCGATGATATCGCCTTGTGAGGGGCCGAGATTGAACCTGCCCTGGGCATCGGTGACGTCCGTCTTCTCCGTGCGGGGCAGATACACTTTGGCGCCGATGAGGCGATCGTGAGAGATTCCGTCTTCGACCTTCCCCTTCAGGTTTATTTCGGAGCGCGCTTTTTCATCAAAGAGAAGAAAATTTTCTTTTTTAAGGGAAAACTTCTCTGCCGTTGACCCGTCGACAATAAAGATGATCTGATCGCTGTATCGGAACACTTTGAAATTGGTGAGATAATCATTCAAAAAATCTATGAGCCGTTGTTTTTGAGAGATGCCGACCAGCGTATACGGCTTCATTTTCTTTGCGTCGAAGACAAAGTCGACGGCGTTAGTCCTCTCCTGTTCGCTCAGAAAGTCGGACAATATTTTGCCGTTATCAGAAGGGTAAACGAGGATGTCTTTGAAGTCCTGAGCCACACTCATTCCGGCGGAAACTAACAGCAGGGCAATACACAGAATCCTGGACATAATAAAAACCGGTCAATTACAATTTCGTGAGTGAGTGTACGGTGGAATAGAGTGGAGGTTGCCGATACGTGATTATTTGGCTGCAGCAAGAATCAATCGGGCTGTCGGCCACGTTGCTACAACTATTCATTTAAAATACAGGCTCCCCTTAAAAAAAGAAAGTGTCCGAAGACACTTTCTTTAATAATTCCTCGAGATAAATTCTAATTAACGTCCCAGAACACCTTGGTGGTCGCGCTGTCCTCGCCACCGATCAGCTGAATGGCTTCTTGTAAGCTCGCCTTGTTCAGGGTAGCCTCCGAGATCGGGAAAATAAATCTTTTCGGGATATCGTTATAGGTCAATCCTCCAAAGGGCGGAACATTGAAGCCAGTGAAGTCAAGGCGTCTCCAGACTGTCCATCCTTCGAAACCGCGGTTATACAGCGCCAGCCAAGCCTGAACGCCGATCTTCTGTTTCCAGTCACCCGCGGCGGTCGTATAGGCCACATCCGGATTTGCAAGATAATTGGCAATGTCACCGCTGTCGACGCCCCAATACTCCATCGAAGCTGTGATCCCTGCGTCATAGTGCTCCTCGGCAGTACCCGGAACGCTAAACCCTCTTTCGGCAGCTTCGGCGAGCATGAATTCGACTTCCGCATAGTCAAGGATTAAACCTTCGATATCGGGAGTGTAGAATATTTCGCCGATATGCGATTTCTGCGCGAATGTATTGTTGGTGCCGTAGACGCCCCCTTCGTACGTCACTCCGTCGTCAAGCGGTTGTGCATACACGGGCAACCTGGGATCATTGAGGTTATTCATAATATCCACGATGGTGTTGGCAATGACATAGTCATCCCTCCCGCTTTGCACAAGGTCTTCATGAACCGGGTGCGTGTTGGGGAAGGCATCCAGGTATTGGATGGAAGCATTGTCATCGTTGCTGTCGAACACTCCGCCTGCAACTGCTTCTGCGACCATGGATCCGGCCTTTCCGGGATTGACATCCGCCAGGTTGATAGCGAGTTTCAGCTTCAGGGAATTCATAAACTTCAGCCACGCTCCGGTATCCCCTTCATAGACAATGTCCTGAGTTTCTGACCATGAATCGGAATTAACATCCACCATTGCGATGGCTGCGTCAAGGTCATCGATAATCGCATTGTACACGTCTTCCCCGGCGTCGTACTTGGGCGACAGGATCTCCGGGTCCAAAGCTTCCGTATATGGCACCGCACCAAAGGCGTCGACGAGAACCTGATAAGTGTATACTTTGCAAGCTTCAATAATCGCGATGCGATTGTCTCGTACGGCTTCCGTGATACCCAACGATTGCCATGTCTCCTCGGTGATTTTTTTCGCCTCGTCCAGGTCTTTTAGAGCATCCCGGTACGCACCTCTCCAGAAGAAGTCGGGATTTCTTCTCGTCACCATATTATACTGGCTTTCATCAGGGTAGGTAGTCTGCGCCCAGTATTGAGCATAGAGACGGAAGACGTTGATATTGGTGTTTGAATTGTTCATCATATAGAACATTTCATTCACGCCGTTTGCGAACAAGGTTTCCGCCGGTGCAGCAACAGCTGCTTTCGTCGGCTTGTTCATTTCCGCAAACCGGTCATCACACGCCCAGAAGATGCAGGTGATGACTAATGTTAATATTATTTTTCTCATGATACTTATTTCGTTAAAAGGTTATTAGAAACCAAGGTCCACCTTGAATCCGACAGTCCGCATGGTAGGATAGGCGCCTGACAGGTAGCCTTGTCCGTTGCCGGCACCGAGACCTGATTCAGGATCCGAATACGGAACATTCTTGTCTATGATCCACAGATTGCTTCCAACAACTGACAACGATGCGTTCTGGAATACATTGCCCAAAATTGATTTAGGAAGGCTGTACTTCAAGGCAACCTCTCTGAGCTTCACATACGATCCATCATAGACGTTCATCTGCGAAGGGTTGCGGGTTGCATTTCCCCAGTAGTACGCTCCGCCATAATAATCAGCCCGTGCACGGATCGTGTTCTTGGAACCATCGGCCTGCACGCCATCAAACAGGATACCTCCGCTGTTCTCGGCATACCCTTTTGAAAGATCGAGGGGATCGATGGGTACTACAAGATCGCGGATCGGGTTGCCAAGCTCGTTGTTGCCGGCGGTATGCGCCGGCAGGCCAGTAGCTTGCCCGTAATACATGTCGAGGGAGAACACCTCTCCGCCGTGGGACACGTCAACGAGGAAACTCAAGGAGAGACCCTTGTAATTGATCGTGTTCAGGACGCCACCGGTCCAATCGGGATTGGGATCGCCGATCACCTGGTCTGCAACAGCCACATAATAGCCACTCGGGCTGACCACTCGTTGTCCGTTCAGGAACTTGTAGCCCGTGCCCCTCAGCACACCATAGGGCTGGCCCACCGTCGCATTAAGCGATACGCCACCCTGGAAGCTGTTGATCTGGTAGTTGCTGATGCCTTCCGGTAATGAATTAACCCGGCTGATGTTCCGCGCCCAGTTGGCAGTCAGATTCCAGTTGAAATCAGCGTTCTTCACGACGTCGAAACCAAGTGAAAGCTCGATACCCTTGTTTTCAATCTCGCCGCCATTTAACCATTTAAAGCTCGCACCGGTCGCCTTCGACAACTCGACGGCAACAATCTGGTTTGACGAAATGGTTTTATACAATCCCAAATTAAATTTCAGCCGGTTTTCTACGCCCGCCAATTCGAGACCAGCTTCGATACTGGTCAATTCTTCAGGGAGGAGGTTAGGATTGTTTACGGTTGATGGATATGAAAATAAGACCGTATTTCCAAAGTTGTCATTCTTTGTATAAACGTTGGTAGTCCTGTTTGGTCCTGTATCGTTACCCACCACAGCGTAGTTGAAATAGGCCTTTCCAAAATCGAGGGCATCTGCGTTCAGTAATTCACTGAACACAAAACTCAATGATTCAGAGTGGTAGAAATAGGAGTTCTTCGTAACGGGCAGTGCCGAAGAAATATCGTTTCTGGCTGTAAGGTCCAGATAGAGCATGTTCCTGAATCCAAGGTTCGCATTGGCGAAAATACCATACACTTCTTTTTCGGTTTCATCTTCAATCGGGTTCGGTACCGTGCTCACCGAGTTGCTGAGTGAATAGAGGTTTGGCACCACTAATCCGCCCTGGGTGGATGCTAAAATGCTTGAGAATGTTTCCCTGCGAATATTGCCACCAAGGGTTCCGCTGATCGAAAGGTCAGTGTTCAGTTGTTTGTTCGCCGTGAGAATCAAGTCGTAATTGGACTCGGTTACGTCGCGGTTCGTGCGCTGGTATCCGGACCCTTCATCCGCGAGGTTGATACCGAATTCAGTGGGCACGCTGCCAACCGCACGTCTTTCCTCCCTGAGTTCTCTGTAGGTATCCATGCTAGCCCTGCCTAGGATGTTAAGCCATTCCGCCGCCTGGTAGTTCAATGAAAAATTACCAAACACCCTTGTACGGGTATCTGTCTGGAAATTCTTGTAACGGGTCCAATATGGATTGTCCCAGAAGATCGGGTCGGTGGGATTATAATAATCGCCGCCGTTCCAGGTAACGTTGCGACCGGTTTTCTTAAACATGGCTTCCTGGTCTTTGACATCCACGTTCACTTCCCACCACTGGCGGAAATTTGCCATTTGGTTGTCTCCATATCCGGTCGAAGAGCGGCCAATTGCATCATGGGTGACAAAATTGAAACCCAAGTTACCTGTAAGCTTATCAGAAAACTTGCTGGAACCGTTAAAGCTGATAGAATGACGCTTCAAACTTTGCACTGGCATGTTTCCTTTTGAATCAAAATTGGTGTAGCTGATCCTGAAAGTATTTTTCTCATCCCCGCCCGAAAGTGCAATTGAATTATTCCAGTCTATCGCCGTCTCAAAGAAATCATCCGGCTTGTGCGTGGCACCTACCCATGGGTGAGCTTTCTTGTAGTTCGGCGATTCGGGTACGAAAGAATCCCAGTGATAAACATTCAAACTGGGATCGAACGGCGCGCCGTAGGAACCGTCCTCCAGTGTAGGAACCACCAAACCGGTTTGTCCGGTACCAAAAATGTCGTTGTCGACAAAGAATCCGTCAGGACCATAAAACTCAAACCATTCCCGTGCATATCCCGCTCCGTACTTGTTCTGGTATTTGATGAAAGTGTCCTTGTCAATAGTACCCACCGTTACGCCGCTGGAAATGCTGATGCCAAGTCCCTTTCTTGCTTTTCCTTTTTTCGTGGTGATCATCACCACGCCATTCGCAGCACGTGATCCGTACAGCGCCGAAGCCGCAGCACCCTTGAGTACGTTGATATTCTCAATGTCTTCGGGGTTAATATCCGATGCCGCGTTTCCGTAGTCATAGCCGTACCGTCCCGCTCTCTGCTGCGCGCTGTTACCGGTACTGTTGTCTACCGGAACGCCATCCACAACAAACAGGGGTTGGTTGTTACCCGTAACGGATTTGTTACCACGGATCACAATATTCGTCGAGCCGGCAAAGTTGTTGTTCCGGCGGATCTGAACGTTGGAAACCTTTCCTGAAAGCGAATTCAGGAAGTTTTGCTGTTTCACTGTGGATACAGCGGAGTTGTCGATCTGCTGCGTTGCATAGCCCAGCGAAGCCTTTTCCCTGGGAATGTTCAGCGCGGTTACCACCACTTCGCTCAGCTGCGATACATCCGCCGCCATTACCACGTTGATCTCTGTTCTTCCGCCGATGGGAATTTCCTGGGTGGCCATACCGACGAAGGTAAAGACCAGGGTTCCCGCATCGGAGGGCACGGTGAGACTGAAATCACCGTTGGCGTCGGTAACGGTGCCGTTGGTGGTGCCCTGCAGCACCACGTTGACCCCGGGCAAACCAGAGCCGTCCTCCGCGTCCGTTACACGGCCAGAGACCACTTTCTCCTGTGCCCATAACTCGCTGCTGGCGAGCATAAGCACCGCGGTCAAGCCTAATAGTAAAAGTTTTTTCATATGTAATGTTTGGTTAATGAATGATTATAAGTGGGTCAAACTTAGAATAAAAACTTAAGCTTAAAAAGAACAATGACGCAAAATTGCGTATACAACGGGATACAGAATCCCCCATTTTGCGTTAATATTCCATTTTACAGGCAATAGACACGTATACTGGCAAGTCATCAACCGGCGTAAAAACGTTTGTATTGTTTGCTTGATTTTCAAAACTTTTCGACGGAAAGCATTTGCTTGCAAATAAAAAAAGGCTGCTTCGCAGCAGCCTTCCGGTTTTTTGAACGTGAAAACGAACTATTGTTTCGTGAGCCGGTAAACCCAATCTCCTCCATCGTAATTGAGATTGATGATCGCCGTTCCGCGACATTGATTGAACGTACCGGATGAGTTCGTGATCGGTTTGCCATTTGGTGTTTGACCATCGGGAAACGACACGGTGAAATTTGGCCCGTCAAAATCAATGTACGCCGCCAGCCCACTGTCATAAAAGTTGTCAAGATGAAACCGGTTCGGATTGCTGGCATCCTGCGTCAGCACTACGTCGTATGGTCCGTAAGTGCCCGAAGCGCCGTAGTCCTCAACGGCGCTGAAGGTGCCAGCCCACGAGGCGGCGTCATAGGGAGTCGTAACGTTGTCAGTTACCGCCACCTTGATTTGATTCGATTCTTTCATGACAAATTCGGCTACATCCGACGTAGCCTCTCCGACGGGTTTTGGAGTAGAAGCAGACCAGTCGAGATTGTAACAATTGGCCGCGGTTATTTCCTCCCCCGTCGCCAGATCAAGAACTTTTACCTTGTAGGATTGACCTTGCTTGATCACCGGGTATTCTACAAAGGTCGTTCCTCCATCGGTAGAGAAGCGAACGGCCATATTGTATTTATGATCGCTCAGCGACGAATTGGTGACGTCAACAAGGGTTGAGTACGTCTTGATCTCGTCTCCGCCTTTGTCGCAGGAAACCAGCACCATTAAGGCGCCTGCCACCAACATTATATAACTATATATTCTCTTTATCATAAACAGGATTTTTGATAGTTAGACATGCATTTTGATCATCATTACTGCCTGATATAGATGTCCGTACAATTTCTGGTAAGGGTGGTGTATTTAATGGTGAACTTGGTGTTGTTATTTTCCACCAGGATCGTCGGACCGGTGGCCACCACCACACCAGCCGTGGCCCAGTCCTTGATTGCGTCCGGGTCGATCTTCACTGTAAAATTAGACAGGACGCCATTGGTGTTCTTAAAAGAGATGATATAGTTCGGCTGTGTATAATATCCTGTGGGTACCGTAACCGTTGTCGGGTTGATGGGAGCGAAGACGGTGGATTCGCCCGAGAACGAGGTCGCATCCGGGCTGCCCGTAGCTGCCGGGTCACTGTATCGTATGAACTCCCATGAATACGGCCCTGCGATCGGGTTCCCTATCGAGTGATAATAAACGTAACCATAATTCGAGCTGATGGGAAGATTGGCGTCGTTGGTGGCCGTTATGGGAAGCATGTAATTCTCCCCGAGATTGATCTGAGACGGATGGAATACAACCTTGAATTCCGCATAGCTCTGGCCCTTCGGAATTACTCCTGTCGTTGAAAGCATGGTATACCCGGTGGAAGGCATCATCTGGTACACGATGGAATCGCTGTAGTAGTAATCGTCGAGTGCCTCAGAGGGAGTGACCAGCGTCACGTTGATATCCTTGTCGTAACTTGCTACTCCCTGAAGCGTGACAGCAAAGGTCATGGTGTCATTATCTACCGTCGGATTCAATAACAAGGCCTGGTTGCCGAAATACCGGATTCCGGAGTTGACCAGCGTGCCACCTTTGCTGTTGTTGGTCATTTCCAAAATTGCCTTCGATCCATCCGGCGGCGTATTCATTTCATCTCCCTCCAGGCACGAAGTAAAGGCGAACGCGCCCAGAAAAAAGATCATAAGTTTTATCGTGATATTCAATTTCATAATCGTGGTTTTATTTAGCCCAGAAAATTAATGAGTTGAATGGATCTACCCCTTGCGGAACATTGTCCGGATTATATTGAATCTCCGAGCTCGGGTAGAGGATTCTTGAAGGCAGTTTGTCTGCGCGCGAGCTTTGGGAAGCCAGTGAAGCAAACGTCTGCGTTGCCGCGGTTCCACTAATGGAAGGATAACCCGTCCTCCTGTACTCGTTCCAGCCTTCCTGGCTGTTCACCATATTCAGAGCAATGTATTTCTGAGTGATGATCGCTTCGATCTGCTGCTCTTGTGTGGTAGCAAGATCAAATTGCACTAGCGGGCTGTTATTGGCGGCGATATAATCTGCTGCGTCCGCCTCAAAGTCGCCTGCATGGCTCCCGTCGGGCAATTGATAGAGGTAGTCGAATGAAGCGGTGATGCCGGCTTCGAAAAGCTCTTTCGCGGTTCCCCCGGCAGGAATCGGCATTCCTTCCACCACGGCTTCAGCCTGCAGGAAGTAACTTTCCGCAGCTGTGAACAAGGGAAATCCCGCATCCGGTCCCTTTAAAACACCGGTAGCGTCTCCTGCAGCCGTGCCCACTCTGTTATCGCTGGGGTACCAGAAGCTTCCGTCGGGACTCTTCGGAATCCCTGTGCTCTCATAGCCGAGTTGATTGGTTCCGGTTGAAGGAAATTGATAGTAAGTAGCCGCGCCTCGTCCCGGATCATCCAGCTTGGTTCCGTCGTAAAACGTCATGACGAAAGTCGTGGGTATCCACGCCTTGTTTCCGGCGCTGCCACTATAACCGAACCCCCACGTATTCCATTTGGGATTCTGCCTGTTGTTGTCGCGCGTATAGCCTGGGTTTCCATCTATGTTGGCAGGGTTGATCAGGGCATCGGTTGTAAGAAATCCTGCCGGGTCAAAGCTGGTATTGGCGAAGGTCACCTTACCTGCGCCCCGAATCATCAGCCGGAGCTTGATGGTATTGGCCAGCTGGATCCAGCTGTCCATGTCGCCGGCGAAAACAATATCATAGTTGTCAATAGGATTCGGCTCCACGACGGCGGCCTTGCCGGTGTTAATGGCGGCGATGGCATCATCCAGCTCCGTGGCCAGGCTTGCGTAGACTGCCGCGGCGTCATCGTAGGCCGGCGTTAACACATCAACACCCTTCAAGGCTTCTGTATAGGGAACGTCGTTGTAGGTATCCACCAGTAACTGGAACCCATATACCCTCATAATTTCAGCAACCGCGTAAAAATAGAGGTTGGCTTCATCGCCTTTCGTTTGATCGATGATGTATTGATAGTCTTCGAGATTATCGTACGAAACAGGCCACAGGTTGCTGTAGTTGTTGGGCGTATAAGCGTATGAAACCGTCTCGTTAAATCCGCCGTAGCCTCCGGCATTGGCGGCATACCCGCCGATTTGCGCGCCGTAACTGTTGTAGGCGTTTAATACCAGTGCCGTGGCAGCCAGGGCCTGGGGCAAGATCAGCTCCGGAGTTACTGCCGTTGGTTTATTGGGATTGGTATTGATGTCCAGGTAGTCGTTGCAGGACGTCATGACCGCAGCGACCAGAAAGATCAATATTGAAATTCTTTTCATTGTCTTGATATTTAATATCCTAAAAATTGACCCTATCAGAACCGGAGGGAAAAGGTTCCTCCGAAATACCGGGACGGCGGCGTGTCGCCGATGTCGTTTAGCCCGGTACCGTTTCCTGATGCTCCGGCGGAGCTGTACTCGGGATCGGTATAGTAATTATCTTTTGCCATCCACAGGAACAGGTTGCGGCCCTGCACACTGATGGTTGCGCCCTTCACCACTTTGTTCACCTTCGAAATTATTGATTGCGGGAATTCATACGAGAGCGATACCTCTCTAAGCTTCACAAAGTCTCCCGAAGTCACATAGTTGGAGGTGGTGGCGCGGTTGATCCCGTCTGACCAATACCCATTATTCCCGTTGCCGTTCGCAATGGTGACCGTGGTATTCTCAACGTAGCTGCCATCGCCGGCCATGTACACGGAATTCGGGAACACAAAGCTCTTCCTGTCGTAAAGAGCGGTTCTGTAACCGGTTCCCGACCAATCCATTGATGGTCCGATGCCGTTGAACACGCTGTATCCGCCGCGGTACTCGAACAATATAGAGAAACGCAGATTCCGGAATGAAACAACGGCATCGGTACCGATGCGGTGTTTAGGTGTTGCATTGCCGAGGATGACATTTTGAGTGGTGGCGGAGGGAAGGCCGGAAACCGCGTCCACGATCACCCGTCCCTGCGGATCGCGCTGATAGTCGAGGCCCATAATCACCGGAAACGGTCTCCCTTCGACCGCAGCAGAAATGGCTGAGCCGCTCGTGGCCAGGTTTAACTGGGGCAACAGGTCGGAAATGGAAATAACCATGTTGTCGAGATAGGTGTAATTGCCCCCTACCGTGACCGCGAAGTCATTTGATTCATAAGGCGTGACGTGCAAGGCAAGCTCGACCCCTTTCGACGAGGTCTCACCGATATTGGTCAACAGGGAGTTGAACCCGGTGCTGTTCGACAGCGCTGTGGTGATCGTCTGGTTGTCTGTACGGGTATTGAAGTACGTTGCGGCCGTCACAATGCGGTCACTCCACAAATTCATGTCAAAACCAACTTCATAACCGTGCGTTAATTCCGGCTTCAGGCTCTTGTCGACCAGTTTGTTGTCCAATGAATAGCCGGCCAGGCTTCCATAAGGGAAACCGTTCCCGGTGCCATAGCTAATATTGCTGCTGAACGTCGGCAACAGGTAATAGGCGCCGAAATCAGATTCAGTACCGAGGTTTACAAGACCTGTTTTCGAAACACCACCCCTCACTTTGAGGTAACTGATCAGGTCGCTGCCGTGGATGGAGGCGATCGCATCACTGAGGATGACGGACGCTTCAGCGGACGGATAAAAGAAAGAACGGTTGTCCTTGTTCAACCTGGAATCCCAATCGTTGCGTGCTGTGGCAGTGAGGAAAAGGAAATCCTTGTAGCCAACGGTAAGCTTACCGTAAACCCCCATCAAACGGGTTTTGTAGTCCTCTTCCCCATACGTGGGATTGCCTGTTCCATTGCTAAGGTTAAACAGGTTATTCACTACGAGTCCTCCGATGTAGGTGTTAAGATACCGCCCGTTGTTTTCAATGAGCTGCGTGCCCCCGACAAGGTTCACGTTGATATCGCCGAAGGTTTTGTCGAATTGCGCCAGGAGGTCCGTCACGAGCCGGCTGGATTTGTTCGCGGTTTCAGACACGGACGCAGGGATGTCGGTCTTTGAACTCTGGTCGGTGTTCTTTGCGTAATCCGTATATTTAAAGGCGCCGGCTGTCGCCTTCTGGGTAAAGAATCTTGTTGATATCCCCTGCCCGGCTATCAGGTCAAGGCCATCCACAGGCGTGACCTTCAGTTCCAGATTACCGGTCAGGTAAGCGTTCCTATCCACGTGCCGGTAGTTGTCCGCCGTGAAGTAAGGGTTCTGATACCAGGGATTATAGAACCCGTTCGGGTTTGCGAACGGATCCGTCCTCCAGTTCTTGTATCTCGTGATGTCAACATTTGACGGCATGTTCAGCATGTTGTCATAGATTGAACCCGTCGCGGAGCTGATGTCATACTTATTCGGCGCATACGCGGTGGAGTAGGTGACTTTCACCCGATTACCAACCTTGCGGGTACCGTTTATCCGCAGATTGCCGCGCGTAAATTTATCCCCCGGGGTCGTGCCTTTTACCGTGACGTATTGCCCCGAAATGTAGAAGCTGGATTTGTCGTCGCCCGACGACACCGAAAAGTCTGTCTGGTTGGTGAGTCCTAATTCCCAGAAGTCGTTATGACCGGGCTTGAAATCGTAAGTCGTGTAAGCCTGGCTGCCATCCTCCAACGGTGGTCCTAGTGGTCGAAGGGAGCCGTCGAAGGGAGCGCCATACGACTGGTTCTCCAGGTAATTAAAATATCCGGAGCCGTCGGGCATCGTGCCATAGGCGGAGCCACCCGAGCCGAATCTCTCCTGGATCTTCGGATAAAAAGCTACCTGCTCGAATTGAACATTTTGTGAAACGTTGATCTCC
>DASVOT010000742.1:0-3508 GCA_036383235.1 Chryseosolibacter sp. | reverse complement strand
CTCTGTACTTTTCAATGATCTCAAGCGGTATCGGAAGGAGAGGTACATTTTCAGTGGTGTCCGTCTTGATCCGGTTTCTGATGATCCATTTTTCCCCGTCAATGCCGATCGCAATGTCATCCGGCGTCAGCGCCTCTGCATCGGAATACGCGTAACCTGTGTAACAACTGAACAGGTAACAATCCCGGACCTCTTCCAGTCGCTTGACCGTGAATTCTTTTTTATAAAGGAGATCAAGTTCGTCCTGATCCAGGAATTCGCGTTTTACTTTCTTGTATGAACATTGAAAAAGCTCGAAGGGATTTGACGGAATGTATTCCAGCATGACCCCGTACTTCATCACCTGCTTGAGATCCTTTGCGTATTTCATGGAAGTGTTGTGACCGATCTTCTGGACCGTCCGGAGATAGTGTTCAAATTCCACCACAAAGTTGAGCTTAAGGTCTTCAAGGAGTGTATCTGCCTTTCTGAATTTGTATTTCACGAATTCCTCGCATTTCCCATAGAGGATCTCGAATCGCTTATATCGGCCCTCAGACAGATCATCGATTTCCTTTCGTTCTGAAAGTTGCTGATTGTACTGCCTGAATAGCTGAAGGAAGGTTTTCTTGATTTCCTTGATCCCTTTGTAGCTGTTCTTGACGTCAACGGCAGTCACAACCTCCTTAGTCGAAATGAGCATGTTGTAATGCCTTAGGATGTCTGCTTTGACCAACGTAAGAAAATCGTTAGTGGATTTTGCTTCGCTGAACTCCTTCAAAGCGAGATTGTTTTCAGCGTCCCAAAACCTGGGATAGATTTGCTTCTGTGTCGAGAACTCCGCACGTTCTCCGTCAACAGTGATCCTTACCCAGATAGGAGCAAGTCCCTGTTTGTTCATTTTGGTTTTCTTAAGCCAAAATAGAATTGCGAATGTTTGATTCAAGTTCATTGCCTTAAAAAGTTTTAGGTAACTGAACTCGTGTCTTTTGAAAGCAAATGGATCAAATCGGAAGTTGGTGTTGATTGTTGTCTTTCAACCTCTCAACGCCCTCGGGGACCAAGTAACAAAAAAGCAATGGGTCCCCGAATAGGTCCCCTATCGCTTGGATTTCGATGTTACTTTTTGATGGGCTTAAAATGAAAAAAGCCGCTCAACGTTGATTTTGAGCGGCGTTAGTTTCGGATGACTCCGTTTTTGTGATCCCGCTGGGATTCGAACCCAGGACCCTTACATTAAAAGTGTAATGCTCTACCAGCTGAGCTACGGAATCCTATTCCCCCGGAAATCCTCCTGCTGCCATCCGCCCGGGAGCGCGGCGCAGAGCGGCAACCTATAAATGCCGCCGGTAAATTTCACGCGTCAACACAAAAACCTGGTATTTCGTTTGCGCTCTTGCGTGAGATAATGGCTCTACATCCGCGGGTGTGAATCGGCAACTTGCCCCATTCGCTCCCATTTCCGTAATTGAGGCCACAAAGGTAACAGGATATGAAAATAATGCAAAGGCTGCTTTCAAAATTTCTCGTCGCATTCGCAGTCCTCTGCCTGCCCTCCTTCTACTCCGCCTCCGCCCAAACCTCGGGCTTCCGTCTCAAAACCGCTGACTCGCTCTTCGTCCAAAAACGATATACCCAGGCCCTGGAACACTACCAGGAAATCCTGCGCCAGGACCAATATACACCCGCCATGCTCCTGAAAATGGCGTACGTCAACGAAGGCCTCAACCACATCGGCGCAGCCATGTACTACCTCAACCTCTATTACCTGGCAACAGCCGATAAGTCCACGCTGCCGAAAATGGCGGAGCTCGCCGACAAATACAACCTCGAAGGCTATGAAACCACCGACAGCGACCGCATCTGGACCTTCTACCTCAACTACCACCTCTATATCAGCCTCGCCCTCGCCGCCTTCCTCATCCTCATGTTCAGCGTCGTCTACCATGCGCGCGTTAAACTGCACCAGCGCCCGCTTGGCTCATTCGCCACCCTCGCCGTCCTCGCCGTGCTGCTCTTCGTCCACCAGCAATATGGCACCCATCCGAAAAAAGGAATCCTCTCCAACGCCTCCAACTACATCATGGAAGGCCCCTCCGCCGGCGCCTCCGTCATCGACGTCGTCGGCGACGGACACCGCGTCGATATCCTCGGACAAAAAGACGTCTGGCTGAAAATCCGCTGGGAAGACCAGATCGCTTACGTCAAGGAAAATGCTGTAAGACCCGTGAAGCTTTAAAAAGTTACCAGGCTCCGGATTCCGGATGCCAGGTGTAGCATCTATGCGATGCGTGCGTGGATCGTCTGGCTGTCGATACTTGAAAGGGTACCAGGTTCAGCTTCCGGATGCGGAATTTTCATAATGCGCACACACACGTACATCATCAACCCCCCTCCGCCGGCGCCATCTCTCGACATTCGACATTCGACATTCGACATTCGATATTCGATCATTGCCGCACCCATTGTGAATCATCGGCGAAGGCAAAATCACACAACCCACAAAACCGCACACATCACATAGACTCCAACCCCGGCAACCGGTACCCGGTACCAGGCACCCGGCACCCGACTCAATTCCTCACCGTAATACTCCCCTTAAACTCCTTGTCGGAAAAAGTCAGCGTATAAAAATAAATGCCCGAAGCGTCTTCATCCGGATACCATCTGAAGTTGCGGTCGTTGCTCTCGAACATGACCTTGCCCCAGCGGTTGTAGATAGCCACGCCCACAAAATGACCGACACAGTTGTCCTTCGGCAAAATGTCTTCCAGCTCGCCCGTGGCTTCGTTCAACCGCACCATCGCGAAAAATTCGTTGTGCTCTCCCGGGTCGTGATCGGCGGAAACAAAGTTCGGCGGAATGAACGCCGCGATATCGTTCACAATATCCTTCACCTCTAACGCGATAGCTACCGTATCCGCCTTCGCATTCTGGCACCGGTCGTCGTAGGTCCGGAACGTGAACCGGTACTGGTTGTCGTATACGCCATCGTGAAAAATAGAACAGTCCGGGTTCCAGGTGAAGAGAGCATGAAGCTTGCTCACCCCCCGCGCGGTCTCAAATGCGTAACCTTCGGGAGCGACATTCCCCTCCGCCCCGATCATCTCGATCACCAGGTGATCCGCCGGGGACACGTCGGCGTCGGCGCTGACGAGGTCGAGCGAGATCTGCTGACCCAGCTCGGCAGCCTGCTCGTTGTTGCTGAACGGCAGATCGGGGTTCGTGGAAGCGACGGACAGCTCCGGCGCCGAATTCTCGAGTGAATCCGCTCTGACCTGGAGGCTCAGCGTGTCGGCCTTGTACAGCCTGCACTTGTTGGCGTTGTCAACCACGATGAACATCAGGTTGAAAGTATCCTTTTCCTTCAGGTTCACTTTGTCGCAGAGAAGCTCCCAGTCGAACGGGGAGGCTACGTGCCCGTTGCCCGTGTCGCCGGGGAAGCGCATGTTATAGGTCGGGAGGTTAAAGGTATTCCCCTGCGCCTTCAGTTTCAGCAGGTCGCCGTCGGCGTCGTCGCCGAAGACAT
>DASVOT010000741.1:0-9551 GCA_036383235.1 Chryseosolibacter sp. | reverse complement strand
AAAAGCCTCGACAATTTTTTGCAGAGAATTGAGATCGGCCTTGAACAGCTGCGCATACTCATCCGCATCGGCGCCTTCCGTTTCACGGGTAAGGACAAGCAACGATTGTTGTGGGAAGGTATGCTCCATGTCACGCGCGGGAAAACAAAGCGCGCGGGTGACACACTGTTTAACACCGAGCCAAAGGAATATCCTTTGCCCAGGTTGACCCGGCACGCTGTCGAAGACGCCTTCGACGAAATCGAGCTGCTTGGATTCTGTCTCTGCGATCCCTTCAATCTGCTCACCACCCCCGACCGGGGTGATACAACCGCCCGCGAGCTGATGAACAAAGTGGGAAGACAGGTTCACATGTTCGGATATGTCGTGACAACAAAGGAGGCGGCGACCCGGACGAAGGAGACCATGCACTTTGGCACCTTCCTCGACCACGAGGGTCGTGTGTTTGACACCGCCCACTTTCCGGATGCAGCGAAGAAATATCCTTTCCGCGGGCGCGGCTTCTATGAGATCCACGGAAAGGTCGTCGAAGACTTCGGCGTGCCTGTTGTCGAAGTAAGACGGATGATCAAATGTCCCATCGTCAACAAACGCGCCGAGCAGTTCATGATCGAAAGCGTGAACGGCGAGCGCTGATCCGTCACCACTGACCGGCTGGCGCCAGGCGTGGCAGCTCCCCTTTACCGATGTCATCCTCGCCGGGTCCGCCGAAGCATCAGTACCGGAAGGCTTCCGCATTCGCGAGGCGATCAAACAAAGCGACACTTCGGCAGACCGCCGTTCGCGGAACAGGCACAATTTTTCTCGAAAAGTGCATGGACAATAATTGTATAAACCCAAAAAGCAAAGGCATGACAAATCTTAAGGATCTTAAGGTCGCTATCCTCGCCGAGAACGGCTTCGAGCAGGTAGAACTCCTCAGTCCCAAACAGAAGATGGAGGAAGCAGGCGTTTCGGTAGAGATCGTCTCCCCGCAGGCAAAGGAGCTTCGCGCGTGGGACCAACAGGAATGGGGCATCACCATGTCTGTCGACAAAACACTTGCAGACGCAAACCCGGAAGATTATGATGGCCTCATGCTGCCCGGCGGCGTGCTGAACCCGGACAAGCTGCGCATGAATAAACAAGCGGTGAACTTCATCAGGCATTTTATCGAGGCAGCCAAACCCATTGGCGTGATCTGCCACGGTCCGCAAACCATGATCGAAACCGGATTGCTCAGGGGCCGAACCATGACGTCGTATCCTTCGGTAAAAACAGACCTTCTACACGCCGGCGTAAACTGGGTTGACCGTGAGGTCGTGGTCGACAACGGACTGGTCAGCAGCCGCTCGCCGAAAGACCTCGATGCCTTTAACAAAAAGCTGCTCGAGGAGCTTGCGGAAGGAGTGCATGCATAAATGCGAACGCTTGTAGAAAAAGTTTCCCGTGGGCCGGTACAATTATTACTTAGAACACAAGGAATGTTTAACTTAAAATGGAGGTAGATATGAGAAAGATAATGTGTGCAGGTTTAATGTTCATTTGTTTTGCCGGTGCGGCAACAGCACAATCGATCACGGTGGAATCGGATCAGGCGCTGGACGTCGATTTTAGCAAGTACAAAACGTTCTACTGGTCGTCGCAGGTCGACAGCTGGCTGGACGAAGGAGTGTATTTCCTCAATGACCTGATGATGAAATCGGTCATCCGAGATGCCGTCAAAGGCGAAATGATGGGGCTTGGATATCAGTTACAGTCGTACGAGCCAGACCTGATTGTGAACTTCCGCGTTTTTGACAAGCCGGTAACGATTAAAGGATTTGAAGGGTATGGAACGTCCTATTGGGGCAACGAAAAATTCAGGGACATTTCAGATACCACTTCCTACCATGTGGACGCAGGGACACTTCTGCTTTCGCTCGCCGATCGTCAGTCGGGCCAGGTCGTATGGCAGGGCTTCGCTTCGGGCCTTATCAAAGACGACCGGTTTGTGAAAGATGAAGGAAAAATACGCGAAGCGGTCAACCTCATCTTTGAGGAATACAACCAGCGCGCGAAGGAATACACGAGGAAATAAGGTTTCACCTCATGCTTGATACCGAAGGCAGCCCACGCAAGGTGCTGCCTTTCTTTTTTCCGGCCCGACGAAAAACGCGTACGACCACGCCCTGCCTGCGTTGAGGAAAAACGGCCCGGCAAGTCGCTCTTGAGTGGCCTCACTCGTTCTTCAGTGTTTCCGCGGGGTTCAGCCTCGATGCCTTGACGGTAAAATAGCTCAGCGTTCCCCAGGCGATGAGGACCAGCGCCAGGCCTGAGCCAATGAAGACCATCGGGTGAATGTGGATCCGGTAGCTGAAGTTGGCCAGCCAGTTGTTCATGATCCACCACGCAAGCGGGGCGGCAAGCACCACTGCGAGCAGAATCAGCTTCGTGAAATCGCCGATCAGCAGCACGAGTATATTTCGCAAGGTTGCCCCCAGGACTTTGCGCACACTGAGCTCCTTTATTTTCTGACTGAAGCTGAGCAGCGACATTCCAAATAATCCCAGCGACGCAATGAGGATGGCGATGACAGTGAAAATACCCAGGATCACGCCCGTACGCTGCTCGGATGCGTATTGCGCGTTGAGCCGATCCTCCAAAAATGAAAATTCAAAACCGTATACGGGCTCGAACTGCTTGTAGCGCGCCTTGATCGCAGCCAGTTTCCCGCTTAAATTCTCCGTGTTGAGCTTGATCAGGATATGATTGAAGCGCCGCCGTGTCAGCATAAAGATCAGCGGCCTGATGGGTTCATGGAGCGATTGAAAGTGGAAGTCCTTCACAACGCCGATGATCTTTCCACGCAGCATCGAGCGATCCTCATACCTTTTCCACCACATCTCCTTTCCTGCAACAGGTTCCTTCAGGTGCAACTGCATGGCTGCCGCCTCGTTCAGCACGAACGTTGCAACCGTATCGGAAGGGTTGCTTCTCGAAAACGCCCTTCCTTCCGCTAGCGGGATGTTGAGCGTCCTGAAGAAATCATAATCCACAAACGCTTCCGACGAAGCAACTTCCTCATCGGGAAAATCGAGCGGCGCGATATGGTGCTGGTTGAACTGACCGCCCGGAATGTTTGAGCTGGCTGTAACGGAGACGACGCCATCGATGCCGAGCAGCTCATTTTGCAGGGCCTCAAACCGCCTCATGCCCGACTCGTTTTTCACAGGGATGACGAGCACCGCCTCTTTCCCGAACCCGAGGTCTTTATGTGTCAGGTAATCGAGCTGACGGTAAATGATGAGGGCCGATGAGATCAGTATCATTGACATAAAGAACTGGAATACAATGAGCCCCTTCCTGAAAGCCGCTCCCTTCGGAGTCTGCGCCATCTTGCCCTTCAGCACCAGATGCGGCTTGATTCCCGAGAGGTAAAAAGATGGATACAGGCCGGAAAGGAGACCGATCGAAATTCCCAGCAAGAGAAGGATAGGTCCGTCCTGCGCATAGTCGATTGCAAAGGAGAGCCCGGTGGCGGAATTAAAGACCGGAAGCGAAACCTCGATGACCAGCACCCCGACGGCGACCGCGATCAGCGCCATGATGACCGATTCGCCGAGGAACTGAAAGGAAAGCTGGCTCTGTCCGGCGCCCAAAGTCTTTCGTACGCCGATCTCCTTGGCCCTTTCCGCCGACTTGGCGGTGGTGAGGTTCATGAAATTGACGCAGGCGATGACGAGGGTGAGAAGCGCGGCCGCGGAGAGAAGGTACACGTACTCGATATCTCCGTTGGCCTCAAGCTCCCAGCGCAACCTCGATTTCAGGTGAATGTCTGTGACAGGCTGGAGCCTGAAGCCGTAGCCGTGATCCACGAGCGATTGATAGTCCTGGTCCGGCAGCGGCAAATATTTTCTCATCCAGGGCATCAGCTTTTTTTCAAGCGCCTTCGGATCCGCACCATCGCGGAGGCGAACATAGTTGTAATGCCCGAAATCCGACCATGAATAGAAAGGGGATTGCGGATCGAATGATTTTTCCCGCAAGTAGGAAACGAGGAAGTCAAAATGGAAATGTGAATTTTGCGGGACGTCCTTAAACACGCCCACCACCTCGACGAGATAATCCTCCGCATCGACGGCCAGTTGCTGGCCGACGGGATCTTCGCCGGGGAAATACTTCCTGGCCATCGATTCCGAGAGAAGGACCCCATTCACCTGCTTCAACGCGGTTTTCGGATTTCCCTTCACGAGTGGAAACGAGAACACGTCAAAGAACGTGGTATCCACCGCCAGGATATTTTTTTCGTCGTATCGCGTGTCGCTTTTTGGATTCCGGAAGGAATGGGTCTCTTTTGTCAGGCCTGCGGCGTAAAGCGGTGTTAGGCTAACGGCGCTTACGACCTCGGGAAAATCGCTTTTTAACGCCTGCGCCATGGGGTGGGGAGTCCGCGTTTGCGGCTCGCTGCCTCCCCACGTGATGCGATACAGGTTCTCAGCTTTGCGGTGAAAACGGTCGTAGCTTACCTCGCCTTTCACATACAGGATAATGAGAAAGACACAGGCGATTCCAAAAGCGAGGCCGAATACGTTAATGACGGTGTGGGCTTTGCTCTTCAGGAGGCTGCGCAGGGCGATGTTCAGGTAGTTTGATAACATATATCTGTTTTGTGCCGCGTTCGGAGGCGTTTATTGGTTCGTTGCTTCTATTCATAACGCAAAGAGTCCACCGGGTTCGTGAGCGCCGCCCGAATCGACTGGTAGCTCACGGTCACGAGGGCGATGAGGGTAGTGACCACTGCCGCGAAGATAAAAACCCAAAGGCCGATTTCAATCCGGAAAGCAAAATTATCCAGCCATTTCTCCATCAGGAGCCAAACCAGTGGTACGGCGATGATATTGGCGGCCACGACAAGTTTCAAAAAATCCCTGGATAATAAGAGAAAAATATCTGAAACCGTTGAGCCCAGCACTTTGCGTATGCCGATCTCTTTCGTGCGCTGCGCCGCCGTAAACGAAGCCAGGCCGAAGAGGCCAAGAGAGGCGACAAAGATGGCCAGCAGGGCAAAAAAACCGAATACCTGCCCGAACTGCAGATCGTTTTTATACTGCCTGTTGAAGAAGGAATCAAGAAAGAAATAGTCGAACGGATTTCCGGGAAATATCCGGGAATACTTCTCTTTTGAATCGGCCAGCAATGGGCCGATGTCGCGCGTCTCCACCTTGAGGGAATAATATCCCTGCGCTTGTGGCGAAAGGTGAAAGGCGGTCTGGCGAAAATCATTCTTCAGGCCTTCCTGGTGGTAATTTTCTATAACGCCGATAACCATCAACGTATCGTTGCCGATGGTGATCAGGCTTCCCACTGCCTCGTCAGGGCTCTTAAACCCCAGCACTTCAATAGCCTTCCGATTCAAGACGACATTGTTGCTGTCGGCTGTAAACTCCGGGGCAAATACACGGCCGGCAACTACTTTATTCCCGAACGTGCTGAAAAAATCATAGTCGACCCCGATGCGATACATGATCGTCCTGGCTGCGTGCTCCCCGCCTCCAACTCTTGCGGAGCCATTGGTCCAGTAGACGAGGTTGCCGGGAATTTCCGACGACGCGGCCATACTCTTCACGCCGGGATGCCGCAGCATCTCGTTCTTAAAAGACTCGTATTGGGAACGATAACGGGAATTGTCCTCCACCACACCCGGCGCATGGATCACAAGGGTCTGATGAATATCGATGCCGAGGTCGCGGTTCTGCATGAAGCGGAGTTGCTGATAGACGATCAACGTGCCGGCTATGAGTCCGACTGAAAAAATGAACTGCGTAACCACCAGGATTCGCCTCAGCGCCAATCCCTGACGCGATGCTGCAAGCGCACCTTTCAGCACCGACACAGGTCTGAACCGCGAGAGCACAAAGGCCGGGTACAATCCGCTTAAAAGCGAGCCACCCACGTAAAGACCACCCAGCACAACCCACAGTTTTACATCGCGGAAAATACTCAGGGAAAGGAATTTGCCAGAGATGGAATTGAATAATGGTATCGTGAGACCCAACAGCGACAGGGCGAGAAACACGGCACCGAGGTTGACGATAAAAGCCTCGGAAATAAATTGCCACACGAGTTGGATCCTTCCGGCCCCGATCGCCTTCCGTACACCCACTTCCTTTGCCCGCTCAACGGCCCTGGCCGTGGCAAGGTTGATGTAATTCACCCACGCGATCACCAGAATAAACAGCGCGATCACCATGAGGAAATAGACGGAGTTCCCATTGCCGTTGACGCGGGCCTCCTGGATCAGGTTGCTGTACAGGTGAATGTCAGGCAGATGCTGAAGGGAAAATTTCGTTCTGGCCGTATCGCCCTCCGGACCGTATTTCTTCACAAACCCCGGGAACTTCGCCTCCAGCGCTTTCGCGTCGGTGCCCGGACGGAGCTGAATATAGTTGTAGAAATCATACCAGCCCCAGCTGTTTTCCCAGTCGTTGACCGTCATCTCCGGATAGAATTTCTGATAGGTCGAATACGAAAACAGAAAACTGAATTTCAAGTGGGAATTCTCCGGAGATTCCACCACGCCGGTGATCTCGTAGTCTTCGTCGTTCCCAAACCGAATGCGCTTCCCGATCGGGTCTTCCGCTCCGAAAATTTTCTTCGCGGTCTCCGCCTCGACCACGGCCGTGTGGGGCAATTTCAAAACCGTATTGCGGTCGCCTTTGATGACGGGATATGAAAATATCTGAAAGAAACTCTGGTCGGCAGTAAAAACGTTATCCTCTTTTATGCTGATATCTCCGTACCGGACCACCCCTCCGCCGTATCGCAGGTACAACCGGCACACATTTTCGATCTCCGGATATTCCTTCATCATGTTAGTCCCCACGTTGTTGAACGCGGTCGCGCACTGGAATACGCGTTCGCCATCCCGGTAAAAGTCATACTGGATTCGGTATATGTTCTCCGCGTTCGCGTGGAAATCATCGTAGCTGAGCTCGTCTTTGACGTATTGCAGGATCAGCAGGCTGGCCGCCAGGCCGATCGATAAACCCAGTACGTTGAGGAGCGTAAAGCCCTTGCGCCGTGAAATGTTGCGCAAGGTGGTGAGGAGATAATTTTTTATCATGGCGGGTTCGGTGTCTGGTAAATCCTGATGGTCACCTGCAATGACCCTGCCATCGAAAAACAGGCCTGCTCGCCCTGAAAATGGCCATCTGTACACCTCGGTATGTTCCGGATTGAACGCATTCGTTCGAAAGCGAACAAGCGCCTCATAAAAGCACACCCGCCAACCATCACGCACCGGTTATGATTTTCGCCGGTGCCTTCGCGCAAAATACCGCAGCGATCCTGAAGGATCAAATATCCATCAGGGGGAAAAGCGTGGCGCATACAGATATGCGGGCTTGCAGTTTTCTTCCCGCAGCGTATCGATCACCCTGAGCGTGTCGCGTTCCAGAGGCGATCCAAAAGCCAGATACCATACCGGTAAGCTCTTCCATACGTGACCCGAAAATAAATAACGCTGATAAACATCCAGTTCCCCCTGTTTTGTCGGAGGAAAATTATCGCGCTCCCTGGGTTGCCCGTAGTCCCTGATGTTGCCCGGCTTCTCCTGTAAAAACCGGATGCGCCGTGGCGGATTCTCCCGGCCTGCCAACGCCAAAGCGCTTTCGAGTTGATAGCTCTTTCCCTTTTCTACAAGGACAGGACTGATGGTAGGGGATAACATCGGAACGTTGATTTCCATCCTGACCATCATAGCACAGAAGGTTATGACTGCCAGGCCCGCGATTCCAGTGACTCTCGGTACCCATTCATTCATAACCGGTAACGGAAGGGAACGGAGAAGCAGATAGGGCAGCAGGAAAATGAAAATGGAAGCTTTCGTGGGCGCACCGGATCCAACTGCCAGGGGGAAGGCGATTACCGCCGCGACTAAAGCGGCCAGTGACCACCTCTTTTCCATGACCAGTGTCAGCAGAATTAAAAACCCAAGCAGCAAAAGGAAGGGCAAGTCGTAAATCGCCGCAGCAACTAAATACGCAGCGATCATCCCGCCCAGAAGGACTCGTTGATTCCTTGGTCCGCTTAACATCGCTAAAAAACAAAAAAGGAGCGTAAATATTTTTGTAACGACGTGATTCTCAACATTACGTGTAGTGCCCACGATATTTTGGACATTGATAACAGATTGAATGGGGACCGGTAAAAACATGTTCAGAAGTATCAATAAGATCACGAGAATGAACCCGAGGAGAATGATCTTATCCATATCCACATGCCTTTTTTCAATCAACCACCCGGAAACGTAAGCCACAAAGCAAACCAGGATCAGCGGATGGAAGAAGGCCAGAATGAAACAGGCCAGGAGCCACCATTTCCAGTTTCGGAGAACTCCATCCTGTGCCTTTAAGAAAAATACGATCAGCACCAGCATCGGACTATAAAAAACCCCATGCAGATTGAAGATGTAATAGAACGCGGAGAAGTAGACAAACCCGATGACGAGGTACAATAACCTCATATAAGGTCTTTTGGACACTTCCAGCAAAGGAATCATCATCCAAATTGCGACGCACAACAGAACAAAATTTGTCACCTGGGTGAGGATGCCGTTTTCTCCGGAGAGATGATAGAGACACCAGGTAAGACCCTGGGCCAGAGGCCGGAACGTGCGGATGCTGGGGATGGGATGTTGAACGATCTCCGTGAAGGAAGACTCTTGCAGCGAGGCGATCCACAGATAGCTTTCATTTCTGTCTCCAAACGGAAAAGCGATCGCAAACCAAAAGCTGACGCCCAGTACCGGCAGTATGAAAAGCGGTCCGGCATTCTTCACGTATCGCATGGGTCTGAGGGTCATGGGTACATACGGATATATGGATATATGGATATACGGATATATGGATATATGGATATACGGATATACGGATATATGGGCAATTAGGGTATAAAGGTATAAAGGTATAGTGGTATACGGATATACGCCTCTACGGCTCTACAGATATAAGGGTCTAAGGCGATAGAGGAAGGTATTACGCATGTCGTATAGCGACATAGTAGTTCGTGAACAAAATACCAAGCCCTGTAGGGGCGTAATAGAGCAGCCCGGGGAACCCAGCGCCCCACGGAGGTACAAGGGTATGCGGGTATATGGATATACGGATATACGGGACTCAGAACAACTCCCTGGCTATACGATAGATCGGATCCGATTTGCCCATGGAATAAAAATGCAGCGTGGGGACACCCTTCCTGATCAGTTCCTTCGATTGCTGAATGGCCCATTGAATACCGGCTTCTTTCACCGCCGCGTTGTCCTTGCATTTCTCCACTTCATCGGCCAGGTCTTCCGGAATATCGATATGAAATGTTTTGGGAAGAATGCTGCATTGCGACTTTGTGGTGATGGGCTTCAGCCCCGGAATGATCGGGACGTTGATTCCGGCCTCCCGGCATTTGTCCACGAAGTCAAAATATTTCTTGTTGTCGAAGAACATCTGGGTCACCACGTACTCGGCGCCGAGCTCCACCTTCAGCTTGAGGTATTTCAGGTCGGTTTTCAGGTTCGGGGCGGCAAAATGTTTTTC
>DASVOT010000740.1:0-5051 GCA_036383235.1 Chryseosolibacter sp. | reverse complement strand
GGATATAAGTATGGCCTCCGTGCCTGCCGGTCAGCAGCATCGCGCGCGCGGGGGCGCAGACCGGTGTGCTCGTATAATGCTGCGTGAACCGCATCCCTTCCCGCGCCATCCGGTCCAGGTTCGGCGTTCGTATTTTTTCCTGGCCATAACACCCCAGCTCGGCGTACCCCAAGTCATCCGCGTAGATGTAGACGATGTTGGGAAGTCTTTCAGTTTTTGGCTGGCCAAGCGCACCCTGTGAAATCACTGCGGCGATGACAAGCGTGACTGTGCGGGCGATTGTTCCTATTTTATCCATACGAAGAAACGTCATTTTATATCAGACAGCCCGGGGGCTAGGCTCTTGCCCGTTTCGCGGTTGCCTCGTGGCACTACTTTATCTGCACACCAACCACATCCGTTCCCTGCAGACGACCGCGTCCGCTATCCACTCCGTGATCCGTATAACTCGCCGTAAGCAACGCGGCGCTATACGCCGGCGATGCGGGAACCTGGAATGACCCCTGTGTCCCTGCATAATAACGCACGTTGCTGTCAGCTGCGTTTTCCATGATCCACGCTATCACGTCATGGATCTGTTCGTTCGATAATTCTGCGTGGGTGGGCATCGCTGCTTCTCCCCAGACGCCGGTGGATCCTTCGCGGACTCTTTTTTCCAGCAATGCCATGTTTGACGGCGTGGGCTCATAACGCTTTCTGATCTCCGTGAAGGCGGGGCCGATGGAGCGCGTATCGAAATTATGACAATTGAAGCAGTTGGAACTTCGCATGGCTGCCAGTCCCGGCGGATCCTTTTCAATACTTTGCTTACGGGCCGCAGCGAGCCCGGAAGATTCGCTGATGTATCGCACTTGCAGCAAAACTTCCCTGGTGTTGATTTCGTCGAATCTTGATTCTCCGTCCTCCTTGTCGGATACCGTTATCTCAAACCGCACTTGTGCACCAGGAGTGACGGTGCTGTTGTCTGCGGGCAAAACGATTTTTATCACCGGCGCCGTATTTTCCCGCTGGCCGGCATTCTGCTCCGCAGACGCGGCAAGCCTGAAGCCACTGGCAAGAGCAATCAGTGCTGCGGGCGCCCCTATGAATAAAAATGCTTTTATCATCGACCTTGCCACTCCTTTCACACTTTGTCAATCTCCTGCGCTACCCGTTGTGCGGAACGAATGCAGGACTCCATCCCCCGGCTCATGTTGTCCGCATAGGTGCCGGCAAAGTAGATCCTTCCTTCCGGCAACATGATTTGCGGCCAGAACTTGTGCATTTCACCTATGGGAAACGGCTCCATCTCACACACCGGCGCGTATCTGTCCTCAGACCAGTCTTTGGTCAAGGCCTGTACAATCGTATCGCGTTTTCCGGGGTACACTTCCCGGAAAGCCGCCAGCACGCGCTGTGGCGAAACGCCGCTGGGACCAAACGCCTTCAGGATGACGCGGCTCGAATTGACCTGGTTCGTCTCCATCCAGATGGAAGAGATGTCGGGATGTTCAAACTCCATATTGATGCTTTTAAAGCCATCATCGAGCCAGAATTTTGAGCTCGCCTCAAAAACAAAAAATGGGTGCGACGAATAAGAGAGGTTATCCACTACATATTGCTTTTCAGGAGACAACGCCGGGGTTACCGGAATGTTCCTGAACACCGGAAGCGTAATGCAATTTACAAGGAAATCCGCCGTCATTTCCGCCTCCTCGCGGCCATAAGGCCGGTAAGCCACGGTGACACCATCACGGGTATGCCGTATTGCAGTAACGGGATGATTCAGTCTCAGCTTGTCGCCAAGCTTCTTTGCAAAGGCGATGGGCAGCTGTTCGTTCCCGTCTTTTAGATGAAAGGTATCGCCCTCCGACAGCGGGATCTTCCTGAACTTCATGAGTGCCAACCGCCACACGGAATAGAGCGCCGAAACATGTCTGCCGCCCAAAAACCGAAGGGCGCCAGGCGATGCGCCTTCCTTCTTATACAGCTCACTCACTGGAATTTTGTCCAGCTCATCCAGCCCCACTCCAAAGGGCTGATAGGGATCGGTAAATTTCGATGTATAAGAATCAAGGTATAATGACCGCAGGGCATACCAGGGGTTTTTGGACAGGAATTGTACTTCTCTGTCATTAAACCCAAATTGCCTGAGTACGGCGGGATCCGCGAGCATTTCCGTCGTGTAGTACTTTCCATCGATCATCCTGAGGGTATGGCTGTCGGGCGCAGCTTCCGAGCCTTCTGCATGGGGATAAGGAATGACGGTAAGGTTAAACTCCTTGCAGTAGTCAAAAAACCGTTCATAGCCCGGTTTGGTAATATGGTCCGCGCCATAGTCGGCATATAGCCCGTCCGATAACCCATCGCGACCGGTAAAAACGTGGCCGCCGTATCGGCCACTCGCCTCCAGGATGGTTACCTCGTGACCGAGTTTCATCAACTCGTACCCGCAACAAAGCCCGGTTATTCCAGCCCCGGCCACAATTACCTTTTTCTTTTTCGCGGCATGCAGGCCTTTGATTTTGATTGGACTGTTCTGCTCTGCAGCTTTTGCTTGAAGAATATCGGGCGTTAGGGAGGCGCCGATTCCGGCGAGCACAGAGTTTTTGATAAATTTTCTTCTTTTTAAACCGCTCATGAACGTTGCTGTTTGCTTTGCATCGAAGTGGTGGAAATCTTACTACCAACGGGCCCTTAATGTTCTTCGGGCGCGCCACCGTTACCAACAAATGTAAGAACTTTCAGACACGCGGCCACAGCCATCGCTGGCCATTTCCTTGCCGCCGGGCCACATGCTCCTGGAAAAACGGGATGGGATCTCCCATTTGTAAGGGTCCGGCCGTGGAATCGCCGAGAGGCTACGGGCGAGGACGCTCGGCCTTTGCAATCCATACATCTCGACGTGGCGCCCCCATTTGACAGCTATGCTCACCGCACTCACAACGGTGGACCCCTTATATACGCCGGCCACGGGAGGGCCAGTGGACAATCGAAGCAGACTGATGCGCTTTGACTTCAGGGATTTTACAAGTAAATTGGCCGGTCTCAACAGCGACGCGGGGTGCCTCGCTTTAGCCTTACCGTTGGCTGGCGTTCATTCGAATGTCCCGAGAATTCTTTATGAAGAAATTTGTCAATAATACTTCGATAATTACATTGAACGGCCAGGGGGACCACTGGAATATCCCAACCTGTATGAACCCGTATTATGGAGATCAATAGAAAGGAAAGGCTCCTCGGCGGTTCCCCGCGGGAAGTGGTAACAAAGACCAGGCATCCAGAGTATTGCGACATTCCAATAATTGAGTTAAACATTACATTCCTGATATAAAAGGCCCAACTGCAACGCGCCCGACAAATTCTGAACCTAAGTTTGACAATAAAACCTAACTCTAACCCCATGAAAAACATTACAGTAATTCTGCTTTTTATTCTTGGCACCACGGCATACGCTGAAAAGTATGATGATGGAAAGATTGTTCTCACAGATGGGACTTCGCGTGCCGGCCTGGTTGAAACGTCGATGGGACTGGACTTCGTCCGTTTCAAATCGTCAAAAGATGCGGAGGCAGAAAAGATCGCATCGGAAAAAATCAAGACGATTATTTATTTCGAAGACGATAAAAAAACAACTGAAGCAGAATACGACCGGATAAAGGTCTACCTGGGATGGAAGCAGGAACGCATCAGTGATTTCGGATGGCTCCAGGTTGTAGAAAGAGGTATTGCGACCTTATATGTGAGGGGCACTCAAATGCAGGGGTCGGTATACAATGCAAACAGCAAGGCGAATTTCCTCGATTATTTCATCATCCGTGACGGTGAACCTGCGGCGAAGATGATCGCCAATGTCGCGGGAGCCAATAACAACCAGACCTATCGCGCCAAAGCCCCCTTGTATTTTGCAGACTATCCTGAGCTCGCTGAAAAAATTAAAACAAAAGAATATACCTGGAAAGACCTGCTGACTTCCGTGAAAGAATACAACACATGGGCGGCATCAAAGAAAAAGTGATCTTTCAGACAATAACGTTGTCCCTATACCAATTTCAGAGCCACACCCATAACAACTGACCAGCGGACATCTGAACAAGCTATGAAGTTCCGATTGGCAATTCTTCCGGTTTTTATCCTTTTATTCTCTTCGTGTATTCATTCCAGGTACTATCGAAAGGTTCGTCGAAACATTGCCGATTTTGAAGTCGCAGTAGCTTCTTACAAACCGGTCAATTTTTCTTCTGCGAATGCCTGTATATATTTGGAAACGGCCGACTCATTATCAAAAAAGCTGATGGAGAAATACCGGCTCAAAAGGATATGTATATCCGGTCGCGGCGACCACCTTCGCGATACGGCAATAACGTTCCACCGCGACTTTAATCCCATGTTCGGGAAGGCGGATGTAATCTACTATGATTTTGGCAAAAGCAACCTAAGAGATCACATTAAAGCGGGGACCCGGAGAAAAGACGAAAAGCTAAAGCTGATAAATGGCTCGTTCCTATACGCTTTATACTCAAGACCAGCGTTCGGATTTTAGGACGTGACGCCAGCGCCCGGCCTGATAGTAAAGAGCGGAAGGGATGGGCGGGCTACAGGTCCAATCCAGCTTGATAACAACCGTAAGGCTCGATATATGAGAAAGATAATTGCAGCAATCAATACCACCATTGACGGCTTTTGCGATCACACCGCAGGGTTGCCAGACGAGGAAATACACGAACATTATACGAATTTGCTGAAAGGCGCCGGCCTGATTCTCTACGGCAGGATCACCTATCAACTTATGCAGTACTGGCAAACACTGGTACACACTCCTTCAGGTGAAAAATCCATGGACGACTTCGCTGTGTCCATCGACCACATTCCGAAGATGGTCTTTTCGCGCAGCCTGAAAGACACTCAATGGCACAACGCGAAACTTGCTGATCAACCGCTTGGCGAAATGGTCGGGGAATTGAAGCGACAATCGGGCGGAGACATTTTAATCGGGAGCAGAAGCCTGATAGTAGAACTGACAAACCTTGATCTGATCGATGAATACCAGCTTTGCATTCATCCCGTCGTAG
>DASVOT010000739.1:0-7098 GCA_036383235.1 Chryseosolibacter sp. | reverse complement strand
AAACCGGTTGAACCAATTGGAGGGTTTCAGGTCTTCCGATTTGCCGATTCGCGAAGCGAGCCACGGAGTCAGGGTGAAACTTACAAGCAGGCTGGTAAGCGTAGATGTGACTACGACTATGGAAAACTGCTTAAGCATATCCGCGACAAAGACCTGCAGAAACAAGATCGGCAGGAATACCACCACGTCCACCAGCGTGATTGAGATCGCCGAATAACCGATTTCCATCCTGCCTGCGAGCGCCGCCCTTCGTCTGTCTTTGCCCATATCCAGGTGGCGCTGAATGTTCTCCAATACTACGGTGGCGTCGTCAACGAGGATGCCAATAATTAACGACATGGCAAGCAACGTCATCAGGTTGAGGGTGTATCCCAGTCCCCACATGACCGCGAATGCCGTGACCAGTGAGGTGGGAATAGCGACGAGCACGATGAGAGAGTTCCGGAAACTGCGAAGGAAAAGCAGCATCACAAGTGAAACCAGGATCACGGCAAGGATCAGGTCAAATACCACCGAATCAACCGCCGCAATGGTGTTGTCGGTGCTGTCGTCGGCAATCACAAATTTTACACCAGCTTCCTTGTTTTGCTCCTCAATGGCGTGGAATCTCTCGCGGACGAGCTTTGAGACGTCTACCGCGTTGGCATCGCCCTGTTTTTTTAACAGCAGTCCAATTCCATTCTTTCCATTGTAAAGGTTCACGGAGGAAATTTCCTTTACGCCGTCGCTGACAGTGGCCACATCCCTGACATAGCCCGGACTGCCCGGCAGAGCCATGGCGAGCTGCACATCTTTAACGTCTTCAATGGACTTGAATTTACCGGTTAACCGGACGGAATTACTTTCCGACGCCGTCTGCACTTTGCCTGCAGGCAGGTCGAGGCCGGAGCGATTGATCGCTTCCACCACCACTGAAAGAGGAATCCGGTACAGCTTTAATTTCTCCTGATCGACCTTCACCTGGATTTCGCGCTCTTCGCCTCCTAATAAGGTGATCTCCGCCACTCCTTTCAGTTGCTGGATCTGGGGCAGGAATTCATCCTGCATCTTTTGGTAGAATGCCGGCGCCTCCAGGTCGCTCGTCGCGCTGATCAACATGATCGGCAGATCATTTGGCGAGACCTTGCTCATCTCCGGACTCAGGATGTCTTCAGGCAAGTCCTTCCGGATATTGTCTATGAAATGCTGAGCGTCCTGCATGGTTTTGTCCAGGTCCGTTCCGTATTTGAGGTTAGCGATAATGATGGAGGCGTTCGGCAACGATTTGGTGACCAGATAATCCACGCCTTCGAGATTTGAAAGCGCGTCTTCAATCTTGCGGGAGAGGGAAGTCTCCACCTCCTGTGGCTCCGCGCCCGGATATAAAGTCTTCACCACTACAACAGGCTGATTGAAGTCCGGCATCAACTCATAGCTGAGACTCCGGTATCCGATGATTCCGGCTAGCGCTAAAACACTGAACAGCACAATCACGAGTGATGGCCGCCGTATTGATATTTCAGTTAAACTCATGATCAGGAATTTTTAGTTTTTCACGGTTACATTCGCACCCTCGAAAAGATTGATGAATCCACCCGTTACCATCACATCCCCTTCGCGTAGCCCCTCCGCTACCACGGCATTATTCCCGATCCGTTCGGAAATGGTAATATTTTGAAGGGCTGCCTTTCCATTTGTGATGACATAAACTTGTGGCTGGTCGGCGGATCCGGAAATAGCAGAAGCGGGAATAACCAGGTGCTGTTCGCTTGCCGCCCGTTTCAGCATGAGCCTGCCAAACATTCCCGACTTAAGTTTCAGGTCGGGTGTATTGGAAACATTTATCTGAACAGGGAAACTATTGGCCAGGTTGCTCTTGCTGCCCACCATCACTATTTCTCCGCTGAAGAGCAAGTCCGGATAGGCATCGGCGATGACCTCGCAGGACGTGCCGGGAGTAAAGACTTTGAGGTCGGCTTCGGGGACATTGATTGTAAATTTCAACTGAGATATGTCTGTCACCTGAAGGAGTGGAATTCCGGGCGCCGCAAAAGTGCCGGTTTCTGAAAGCTTCGCCGTGATGATGCCTGTGAACGGTGCCCGGATCGTGGTTTTCCTGATTTGCTCCAGGAGTGTCGCTCTCTGCACCTGCGCAGACTTCAGTCCCAGCAACGATTTTTCCAGCTGCACACCCTGCACAGCGTCAGCCTGCACCAGGATCGTATAACGCGCAACGTCAGCCCGCAGCCCTTCAAGCTGCACATCCACGCCTTGAAGCTGAAGGTTGAATAGGGCGTTGTCCAGTTGCAGAAGCGGTTGCCCTGTTCTCACCAGGCTGCCTGCATCCACGTAAATGGCGTCTATCCTTCCCTGCACTTCCGCGCTGACCCGGGCTTCGCGGTTCGGCTCGAACGTCCCTGTAAAAAAATGCTCCGCCGCAACACTCACGTGCTTCAGCGTGTCTGCCTCCACCGTTACCGCTTCGCGCTTGTCATATTGATAGATATTCGCAAGAGTCGCCTCCCTGTTTGACCTGAGGCGGAAAGTCACCAACGCCAGCACGCCAACGGGTATGAGAATATAGAGAAACTTTTTCATGGCTATTTGTTTAAAATATTTCCTGTTAACCTTTTCAATTCCAGAGTCGCCTTGAGAAACGCAACTACGGAGTCCAGGTAATTCTGCTGGGCCTGGGCCAGGGAGTTGTCGGCGACCAGAACGTCCGTTAAGGTTGCCGTTCCCTGCTTCTGCTGTAAAACGGTCTGCTCATAGATGGAACGCGCAAGGTCAACTTCCGATCGCGTGGTCTGCAGCGTACTTTGCGACACGAGTTTTTGCCTTCTGGCATTTTCGATCTCCAGCTTGTTTTTATCTGTCAGAAGCTCAAGCTGAAGCTCCGCGTTGGACAATTCAAGATTCTTCTGCCTGATCTTTCGGTCCGTAACGGTGCCGTTGAAAAGAGGGAACGTGAACTGGATGCCGGCGAATCCGAGAGGATAAAACTTCAGAAACCCGTTCGGTGACACATCGTATCCAAAGCCTGTCGCTCCGAATGCTCCGAACAGTGAGACGGCAGGGATCTTTGCGCCTTTTGTCGCGGCCACCTCGCTAGAGATGAGTCGCAGTTGCGCCACGGCAAGCCGGATGTCAGTGGTTGATTGATCGGCGTATTCTTCGTCGTCATGGTAACCGATCGTTGCTTCCACTTCGATATGTCTTTCCATGGGAATTCCCATTAAGAACTTTAAGGCATCCAATGCGCCTTCATACTGGCTTTTCACGATCAGGCTTTTGGTCGTAAGCTGCTGTACCTGCAGGGCAACTTTGCTGACGTCACTGCCACGGGCAAGCAACTGGTCTTTCAGCATGCGCATGGTGACCAAAAGCTTATTAGCATTTTCAAGGTTGCTGTGGATGAAATTCAACTGATGTTGCAGTATCTGCGCATTGTAATAGGTGTTTGAGACCTCGAAATAGATCTGCTCGACTGTCTTTGCTTTCTGTAGCCGGCTGACCTCCAGGGCGATCTTCGCGGTTCGGATCGCTCCGTTCGCCTGGGCATTATACAGTGGCACGGAGACCTGAACATTTGCGTTTATGTTGTGCGGAACTCCGAACTGCGCTTCTTTGAACTGACCTTCCGGTCCCCCGAATACGGACATGGGCATCAGTTGGTAAGGCAGGTTTGTGTAATAGCGATAGTCGGCATTCAAATTCGCCTTCGGCTTCACGAGCCCACGCGCTTCCTGATATCGCTGTTCGCTTATGCGGACGGCGTTCTCGCCGATTCGTACGTTTCGATTGTAGGCCTGCGCCGAATCCAGGCATGCCTGCAAGGACATTACCTGCGCGCCGGCGGTTTGAAGAAGCCCGGCGACCAACAGCGTCGCGAGCATCCATTTATGTATGTGAATACTTACTAACATACGACTTCAAATTTTTTTACGTTACTCGCCTGTTTTCATTTTTTATTTAAACGACCGGTGGAATGTTTCAAACGACTCTTTTAGCTCGCCTACGATTTGAGAGGTTTCATCCGGGGTCTTCGCCGCCGACAGGTGTTTAATCTGATCGGTGAGAGGCATGATCCATTTGTGAAGCTCGTCATGACCCTTTCCTTTCATCGTACATCCTGAAACGAGCAGGTTCATCTGCCGGGTAAGGGAATCCGACAAAGCCTTCGGCGTGGTTTGTGCGCCTGCTTCAAACCCGGAAACCTGCGACTCCATTGTCGCCACCACGGACCGGGTATTTTCATCCGCCTCCCACTTCTCACCGTTATTCAATTCGATTGCGCCAACCTCGGCGCCGTGATGGTGGCCCTCTTCCTGAACGGTTTCATGCTTTGTATCGGACGGTGCGCCGCAGGCGGAAAGGAGAAGCAGGAATGGAAGCGCGGCGACAACCAAATTATCGAACGCAGTCTTTCCGGTGACTTTCTTTGTGTGCTTGTTGACAAGTATTGCCAGTACAATATTGACGGCAATCCTGAACGTCAGCGCGCCAATCGTCTTCGTTTCATACGCGCCGCCGGAATGGACATGCACGATAAATCCCGCCGCGGCGATGACCAGCGCAAGGAGCGAAATGATCAGCGGAACCGCCGCCCATGCTTTCTTTTTGTAAAAGGCAAAAGCAGCTAAAAGATAAAGCAGTCCGCTGATGAAATTCGCCTGAACTACCAGCAAGACATAATTGCCTTCATGCGCCCTCACGTTGAACAAGTCGAAAATGATGGAGGTGCTCAAAAACGTCGTCAGCAATCCAAAAAGGATCAGCACACCCAGGATGATGAAAAAGGAAACTCGTTTCATAGCTATTTCTTTTTGATTAAAGTAAGAATGGACCGGATCATATTTTCTCCGGTTATTTTTATGTCTGATTGAAAATTCGTCACGCGCCATTTGAACATTTGCAGGCGAAAAGCGCCCATTACTATATGGACTATATCTTCCGCCGGAATAGAAGTCGTAAAGACGCCCTTTCGCTGGCCTTCCACAATGACGGGGAGCAGGTACCTGATCTTTACTTCCATGATCTTTGCCATCTTTGCGTTGATGCGCTTGCTCTCCTCCATTAATCCATCGGAGAAAACGGCTACCACAAAATGCGGATGCTTCTTGAAGAACCTGAACTGCTCCTGAAACAACGATTTGAACCTTTCCTCCGGGTCCCCGTGCTCCGGCAGTCTCGAGAACCGCTCGTCAATGCTTTCGGCCAGGTATCCCAACATCGCGAGAATGATCTGTTCTTTGCTGGTGAAGTGCCGGTAAATCGCCGCCTCGGAAAATTTCATCTGTTTGGCTAGATTCTTAATCGTCAAGCCGCTTACGCCGGATGCCGTGAGGATTTTACCCGCTGCTTCCACAATCTCGAATTGTCTGTCTGATATTTCGGTGGTCATTTTTTTTCTTTTTTCTACGGTCCCGTGGGGATACTGGTAAGTGAGTGTTTACTTACAAACATAGCGCATGGCACCAATAATTCCAATGATTTAAAAAATATTTTAAGGTGCGGCAGAAAAGCCGGAAACACCATGTGCCGCCCTTTTTCACCCGAACCGGCTATTGAGTAGACAACCTGCAAGGATTTCTCACCGATTTCGCTTACATTATGTATTGTGAAAAAGATCGCAGCTCTATTCATGATCGCCTGGCTGTCGGCAGGGGTCATCACCGCAAGCGCCCAGGTCGTCTTTCCGCTGAAGGTCAGTTCCAATAAGCGCTACCTGGTCGATCAGCAAAACAAACCCTTTCCGATCCTGGGGCGAACGTCGTGGTTTGTCATCTCCCTGCCGGTCCGGGATTATCAGGAATACATCAACCATTGCGTGTCCCTGGGTTACAACTCCATTGAAATGCACGTGCTGGATCATGACCCCCGCGGCAACCATCCTCCGTTTAATGGCAACGCCGACCTCCCTTTCCTCAAAAGACTGGATGGTGCGGCGTGGACCGGTTCTCTTGTCTACACCGACAAGTTCATTGAAGCGCCCGACATGACCACGCCGAATGAAAAGTACTGGTCGTTTGTCGATACTTTTCTCTCCTACTGCGAATCGAAGGGCGTGATGGTATTTTTCTTTCCTGCCTACCTGGGTTATCCGGGCAGCAACCAGGGTTGGATGCAGGAGCTGGTTGCGAACAAAGAGAAGGCTGAAGCGTACGGCAAATGGATTGCCCGGCGATACAGGCATCAGAAGAATATTGTCTGGATGCTCCTTGGCGACATCGGAACCTTCAAGCCGGAAGAAAAAAACGCGGAAGCGTTGCTCATCAAAGGTCTCAAGGGCGTGAAAGGCCAGCAATCCGTCCACTATTCCGCCGAATCGAAGAGCCAGGAGAACGCTGCCGACCAGCCCGATTTCGGTCATGAGATGACGCTCAACGGCGTGTACACCTGGGGTGGCAGCGTTACAGTGCCCGACCTTGGAAGAAAGGGCTATTCACATTCCCCTGTGATGCCTGCCTTCTTACTGGAAGAACCTTACGACGAGGAAGGTCCTGACGGCAACAGCGTTAATCCGCACGCGATCCAACCCGTGAGAAGATTTCAATGGTGGGGCTGGCTGACCACCGTTGGAGGTTATATTTCAGGGAACGGTTATGTGTGGCCGTTCGCCGGCCCCTGGAAAGAGCATCTCGACACGCAAGGCTCGCGCGACATGGCGAGACTGAATGCGTTCATCAAGTCCTGGCCGTGGTGGAATCTCGTGCCGTCGGGTTTGAACGGAATGAACGAGCTCATCACCGCCGGGGGAAGTACTCCCTCCGCCGAAGATTACGTGGCCGCCGCCGCGACCCCGGATAAGAAGTTAATGATCGCCTACATTCCACCTGCGCATAGCGGAAGCGTGACGGCGGACCTGTCCGGGATGAGATCGCCGGTCAATGCCCGGTGGTACGATCCCACGAGCGGAAAATACGCCGCTGTCCCGGGTTCTCCTCTCACGAACGGAGGCCCCGTGGAGTTCACCCCGCCCGGTGTCAATAGCCGCGGCGAAGGCGACTGGGTGTTGGTGCTGGAAGCGGAATAATACGACTCCTTCCCTCGCCCGTAACCTGACAAATATCGTCTCGGCGGCCGACAGGCATCATTCATCCCTCCCTCAAAATACCC
>DASVOT010000738.1:0-2240 GCA_036383235.1 Chryseosolibacter sp. | reverse complement strand
CACCAGCTCATCGCCATCAGCCATTTGCCCCAGATCGCGGCAAAAGGACATGCTCATTATTTTGTTTTCAAGGACAACTCGGCACAGAAAACCGTCAGCAGTGTCAAGCGGCTCAGCCAACCGGAGCGCGTGGAGGAGATTGCGAAAATGATCGGCGGAGACAAGCCCTCCAAAGTGGCGCTCGAGAACGCCCAGGAGTTGCTCGCCGGAAAAGCGGGAGCCTGATGATCTGCCAGACAACCGTCGCCAGACATCAGAAAACCGTCCACACACAACGGATCACGTTCACTCCTTCCTCTTCAATCGCCACACGCGATCATACATGAGCACTCCTTCGTCGACCAGCTCCCTGACGACATCGACGAAAAGCTCGCGGTCCTGCGGGGCGATTTGTCTCTCGAGCTGCTCGATCGTGACGAGGTTGCCCTTCATGACCGCAAGCACCTCGGCTCTCAGATTCTCAAATGCCAGCAGGTTGTCCTTCTTTCGCTTCCCGATGCAGACATCGCAGATGCCGCAGGTATCTTCGGTTTCCTCATCGAAATAATTCTGGATCATCTGCATGCGGCAGCGGAAATCAGTTTCGACAAATCTGGCCATCGCCTTGGCCTTCTCGATGACCAGTTTGCGCCGGGCTTCGAGGCGTACGCGGTCGATGGGAAGGTGGTCCGCATCCTGCCTGGGCAGCGTGAAGGTGACTTGCGGATTGTCGCACACGGGCGTATACAGCAACACGCCGAGATCTTTCAGGTGCACAAGCTGCCGGACGACTTCCTCCTGGGCCTGGTTGAGCGCTTTGGCCAGAACGGATTCATCAATGTTCACAAATGATGAAAACAGCTCCCCGCCGTAAAGGCGAAGCAGCATCTTGATCAGCTCATCGAGCCGCGCGTTGGCAACCTGAACCTCATAAAGACGGGTGTGGTCGACGGCAATAAAGGCAGTCGACGGGCTGTAAAAGCTCTCATTGAACTGGATCAACCCCTCCTCTTCCATTTTCCGCAATCCGTTAAAAACTTCCACCGGGTTGAGCTTGAACCGCTCTGAAAAATCATGGATGTTAAAGTCGAAGCTTTCGCCTTCCGCGCTCCCCAGTGCCAGCTGATAGTAATTGGCCAGGCTCTGGTAGAGTACTTTCAGGAAGGGGAAAGCAGGTTGCGACTGCTCTACCTTGCTTTGAAGGTTGCTCAGGTCCGCATCCTGATAGAGGATGACAGCGAAAGCGCGGAGGCCGTCGCGGCCCGCCCTCCCTGCCTCCTGATAATACGACTCCAGGTTTTCGGGGAGATCAAGATGAATGACGAGGCGAACATCAGGCTTGTCGATGCCCATACCGAAGGCGTTGGTCGCCACCATGACGCGGCTGCGGTTCTGGATCCATTCGTCCTGCCGCATGGTCCTTTCTGCAAACGGCAGCCCGGCATGATAAAATGAAGTGGAAATATTTTTCTTCCTCAGCCAGCCGGCCAGCTCCCGGGTGCTTTTCCTTGACCGCACATAAATGATGGCGGGGCCTTTCACCTTCCGGAGTATCTCGAGAAGCTTTTCATCCTTATTCTCAGTTTTCCGCACGACGAAAGAGAGGTTGCCGCGGGCAAACGACTGCCTGAAGATCATCGGGTCATTTCTGAAGGCCAGCTTGTCGATGATATCAGCCTGGACTTGACTGGTAGCCGAGGCGGTCAACGCAATGATGGGGGGCGCGGGATGGACTTCCCTCAGCGTCGCAATGCGCAGGTAAGGAGGCCTGAAATCGTACCCCCACTGGGAAATGCAATGCGCTTCATCTACAGCGATAAGTCCCACCTTCATCTGCCGGAAACGGGCCACAAACAACTCCGTCTGCAGACGCTCGGGTGACACGTATAAAAACTTTACGCCTCCGTAAACCGCGTTGTTCAAATGAAGATCTATCTCGCGCCGGCTCATTCCCGAGTGGATGGCCACGGCGGGAATTCCCCTTTTCCGCAGTTGCTCCACCTGGTCTTTCATCAGGGCGATCAGCGGCGAAACCACCAGGCACACCCCGTCGAGCAATATCCCCGGAACCTGGAAGCAAATGGATTTTCCACCTCCGGTCGGCAGAAGGGCTAGCGTATCCCTTCCCTCCAGTACGGCGCCGATGATGTCTGCCTGCAAGGGCCGAAAGGCGTCATGCTTCCAGTATTTGCGAAGAATGGACAGCGGTGTCTCCAAGAGGCGAGGGTTTCCGTGGTGTTGTATGCTGCTAAAATAGCAAA
>DASVOT010000737.1:0-8575 GCA_036383235.1 Chryseosolibacter sp. | reverse complement strand
GCCACATCACGGCCAAGGTAGTTGGGAGTGCAGTCGACGAAGGTCTGGCAGCCCGCACTCTTAGCGTCCTCCAGGTACGGCAATATTCTTTCAATAACCTGCTCGCGGTTCCATCTCGGCGGATTGATGTTTTCCGCCCCGATAAAATCCACGAGGATGTGCTCGTGCGTCAACGTATTGTGAAGGGCCATCGCGTCAACGGCACCGGTAACAGTTATTACTTCGCGCCTCTTTTCGACTGCGAGGGCCGATTTGGCCGGGGCGATCATTGCAGCCGCAACGAGAGCCCCGCTTTTGAGAAATTTGCGCCTGGTATATGCTTCGCTCATAAAGTCCGGAGTTAAAAGTCCGCTTTTATTCCGTCAAAATAAATTTAAGTCAGGGGAAAGTTTTTTAGTACAGGCCTCATAGTTGATAATCCCTTCGCGGACCGGTGCCGGACTGGCAAGCCAGGGTGCGTCAAAATCCGATCAGCACAAAAGGCGCCCAGTAGAATGGCGCTGCGTATTTTTCATTTTTGAGCAAGTCCAATTTAGCTTCCCTCAGCGGGCCGCTGTAGTCCGGTGCCGGCGTCTCGAGAATCCGTTGATAGAAATCTTTCATGAGCACCGCCGTCGACTCATCGGCGACGTTCCAGAACGAGACCACGAGGTTTCGGGCACCGGCATACACCAGCGCGCGCGATAAGCCGATCACGCCTTCGCCCCGCTGGATCTTTCCCAATCCTGTCTGGCAGGCGGAAAGGGTTACGAGGCTGGCATTCAGTTCCAGGTTGTAGATCTCGCCGGCAAAGAGGTTTCCGTCTTCTACGCCTTCGTCAGGATGCAAGAAGATCCTGGATAGTTCCGGATCTGATTCATCCACTATGCCATGCGTTGCGAAATGCACGAAATCGAAGCCTTTTAATCCGCCGTTCTTGATGAGCTTCTCGTCGGCCCTGCTGCCTGTGTAGGCGTCCGCCGCCAGCTTCTTGCCGGCGAACAGCGCCGATATTTCGTTCACCTCGGCTTCGGTGCCGGGCAGATCCGACAGGGATTGACCGGCGAAGCTTACCGGTGCGCAGAGAAAGATGGACGGATCGCGCCGCATCTCCTCTTTTTTCTTTTTTTGCAATATCAGGCCGGCTGAAAATTCGTAACGGATATTGAACCGGTTTGCCAGGTAGGGCATGAGGCGATACTCATTGTTTTTGCCGGCGGGTCGCGAAAGCAGGGTCTCGAACGGCACGAGCGCCAGTCTGCCGGTGGGGATAACGACAAGGTCCGTCACGGATGACGGCACCGGAGGCATCAGCAGGCGGCCCAGCTCATACGCAGACATCTTGAACGTCTGAATCTCTTCGAAGTAGAGGCTGTTCTTCAGGCCGGTCAGGTATTTGTCAAACAGCTTCGGCAGCGGGCGCTCAAAGACTTGATACTTGTTTCTGCCAATGAGGAATATATAAAGCTGATTGTTCTTTTCATCGATAAAATAACTCAACAGCGCGGTCTTGTTGTCGAGCAACGCCTGGAGCTCGGCGATCGAGGGTGCGGCGAAATTGAACTTCAGGTTGAAATACCCTGGGTAGTCATGTTCCAGGCTTCGGATAAACGTCTCGTATTCCTGTTTCAGGTTGAAGGATGTCTCGCGCAACTTTTTCTCCTCCTCGGGGGATGGCATCTGCGCGAGCTTTCCGGCCGTTAAGGTAAGGGCGGATCTTAATTTATTTTCCTGCTCGAGCAGCGCCGCGGGAATTCCTGCGAACGATTTTGCATTTGCGTCAGAGATGGCTTCGAGTAAGACCGCGCTCTTGCTTTTCTCTGCGAAATAGAAAGCGAGCTTGAAATAATGATCCTTCTTCAGGGCGTTTAGTCCGGCCTCCTGCGCGATGCGGACGCCGTCTGCGTACACCTCGTTCGCCATCGCGCCGAGCCGTAGCTTGTCGATTTCATTGGCGCTGTGCTGGCGAAGCTGGTCGATCAGGGAGTCGCATGTAACGAGAATGGCCAGGGCGTGGGTGAGGTCACTGAACTTCAATGACTTTCGCAGGTATCTTTTTTCGAACGCCTGTTCCTTGAACATCAAGGTATGGAGAAGCCTGGCTCCGTGGTAATAATTCTTCATTGCCGGGTTGGCACCGATGTCGGAGTTATTGAAATCGGGAAAATTTGCCTGAAGCGCTGCCTGGTAAGTTTTCAGCGCTGTATCAAAATCCGATGCTGATACCTGCAGGTTGCCGATGGCATTTAGAACGGAAGCGACTTCCGGGTGTTTCGGGCCGTAGCAGCCAACGTACATCTCATGGGCCCGCTGATAGTATTTCATCGCGGTCGCCTCGTCTTTCATTTTGATATACGTCTGTCCCAGGTTGTAGAGCGCGATGGCTTTGGTTGGATGAGGCCCCGGATATACTTTGTTCGAGATCGACAGTGCGGCGTCGAAATTATTAACGGCGTCCCCGTAGAATTCCAGGTCCCGGTAAACGATGCCCATGTTGATGCCGGCGATGGCGATTTTGGGATGTTCGTTTCCATAAAGCTCCCGGTACATTTTTTCCGCCTTCGAGAAGTAATCGAGCGCTTTATCTTTATCGGTCTGGCTGTAGACGAGGCCCAGGTCGTTGTACGTGGCGGCGATCAGCTCGTCCTCGTTTTTCATGACCGACTCGCGAATTCCCAGAGCCCGGTGCAGCTGTTCCTGCGCCTGGTTATATTTGCCCATGCTCATGTACACCAGGCCAAGGTTGGCAAGGACCTGCGCGGCTTCCGCCCCGGTCGCCTTTCCCGCCTTTTCAAAAGCGGCAAGCGCATCTTTCAGCGACGCTTCAGCCAGCTCGTTTCTTCCCTGGTTTAATTGAAGAAAGCCGAGATTGCCTCGCGTAACGGCTTTCAGAAAGAAGTCGTCGCCGCCCTTGACCTTCGCTTCAATGGATCCCAGAAGTTCTGCGGCTTCATCATAGCTGCCGAGGCGCACAAGGGCTTCCGCTTTTTTATTGTCCAGCAAAAGGGAGGGATGCTGACCCGAGGCCGACTCTATCAGAGCGATCGCTTCGGGGATGCTCGAGTTCAAAAGCAGGCGGTCGAGGTTCTGCATGACATCGGACGAGGTCGGCTGACCGTAAAGCGCGGTGGGAAGACCGAAAAGTAAGACGAACGCGATCCGTAAATTTTGCATGCTTCAGAACCGGTAATAATAGCTGACTGTCATCACATGGTGGCGCGTCAATCCGTCGGGATTAAGGTCGCGGCTTTTGAATTTCTTTCCGTACAATATCTTTACACCAGAGCGGATGTTGAAGGAGTATCCGGCCGTTGCAATTGCCGAAAAAGCCAGCCCGGTTGTACCTTCCGGCCGGACGCGCTGGCCCGTACTCACGGCGGTGACCTCGTCGTGGTTGATCCTGTAAATAGGAAGAATTCCCAGCGAAAAATTGATGCGTGAAAACCTGAAATTGCGCTCCACGCGAAGCATGACATCTGTCCCCCTTCTCAAGTCGTAGGCGCCGGCATACGAGCGGACATAATCGGGATCCTCTCCATTCTTGTAAACAGGGATCCAGGGCGCCCACGTAAAGTGATTCCCGTTCCGGTTGAAGGGATGCTGAATACCCGTGGCAAATAACCAGTCACGGCTGATCATCGAGAAGCCTGCGATGGCGTCATAGGTGCCCAGGCTGGTTTGATAATACATCGGCAAGGGCAGATTGTGCACCTCGTCCCGAAGATTGGAATTGTTGGAAGGAATTTTGCCGCCGAGGGAAACACTCATATCAAATCCCCCTGTCGCAAGGATCTTTCTTGTCAGGCAGAGCGAAAGATCGCCCATGCCACTGGTTTTTCCCAGGTTGCCTTCCACGGCCTGGTAGGGTACTTTCACCTGGATAAAAGTCTTGTCATTTACCAGGTTGAAGTTCAGATCGAGGGTGCCAACGTAAACTACGGGCGAGAGCATCGTCTTGCCGCGATAAAAGCTTAGCTCCATGGATCTGAGTCTGAGTGGAATTTTTTTATTGAAAGGTTGATCCGGTTTCATGGCACCCATGGTGCAGAAGCCTGCATCGCTGCACCCTTGTGATGAGGCCGGCCAGCAAGGTGCGAGCAGGGACAGGGTGAAGATGACCGGTAAAAACTTTTTCATCCTCCAGGCGTTGTTTGGCGAAGATACAAAAAAAAGACGTGGCGGTTATGGCGCCGGAGCGCATGAATTAGCGGCGACGAAGTTTTTATTCAGCGCTGCAAAGCCGGATGCCCGATCGAACTTCCGGGAAGGTTTCAGTCGCGAAGGTGAGCGAAGCTCCTGGTCCGGGTTGAAGAGACGCGTTTAATTGATGTTTGTCCGGAGTCGTACGGATGGTCTGATTTGCTGAACACCGCAAGCGGCTCGCGCAGCGTCCGCGAAGTCTGGACCTTTCGGGACGCCGGCCCGGCGCATGTAATGCCGCGATTACATACCCAGGGACTGGTTCTCGGCCGACGCCAGCTCGAGTATCTTTTCGTACTCCGCGGCGGTGAGGTCGTTGAAGAAATAGTGCACGGGGTCGACGCGCTGGTCGTTGATGAACACTTCATAATGAAGGTGGGGCGCCGTTGACAAGCCGGTGTTCCCGACGTAGCCGATCAGGTCGCCGCGCTTGACGTGCTGTCCCTTTTGCACGGCAAAATCGTGCATGTGCGCATAGCGGGTACGGTAGCCGAAGCCGTGGTCGATCTCCACCATTTTTCCGTAGCCGCTGAACTTCACGTCCACTTTGGAAACCGTTCCGTCTGCCGTCGCGTAAACCGGCGTACCGATGCTGGCGGCGAAGTCGATGCCCGGGTGCATTTTCTTTACTTTGTAGATCGGGTGGATCCTCATGCCGAAGCCGGAAGACAAGGCGATCAATTGCTTGTTTGCGATCGGCTGGATGGCCGGGATGGAAGCATAGAGCTTTTCTTTTTGCTCTGCCAGGTGAACGACTTCATCCTGGGATTTCGATTCGATATAAAGTTTCCTTCTCAGCTTGTCGACTTTTTCATGGAGGGCGATGACCAGGTCTGAGTGCGCGATATTTTTCTTCCTGATATCCGCATAACGGTCAGCGCCTCCGATACCCGCGTCCCGTACGGATTTTTCGATGGGTTCAGCGCCCAGCACCACCCGGTAAATGTTGTCGTCGCGGTGCTCAACGTTGTCCAGGATCTGATTGAGTGATTCTACATCCTTATTGAGTTTGTCGTAGTAGAATTCAAGCTCCTTCACTTCGTTTTTCAGGATGAGCTCTTTGGGGGATTCAAAATAGTTGTCGTAGAGGATCAGCAATCCGATTGCCATCATTACCGTCAGCGACAGAAAGCCCAGCGCATTCAATACGATATCGCTTTTGCGGGTCCTTACGCGCTCGTACTTGCAGGTCTCGGTGTCGTAGTAGTATTTTATCCGTGCCATACCTCAAGAATTTAAGTTGTCTTAGGACGAAATGCGGTCATCACGTCTTCATTACACTCCAGAAAAGGTCCTCCTAAGAGGTCTATACAGTAAGGAATCGCGGGGAAGACCACATCCAGACATTGTCTGATTGCTTTGGGCCTGCCTGGCAAATTCACGATTAAAGTTCTGTTTCTTATTCCTGCTGTTTGTCTCGAAAGTATTGCCGTCGGCACGTATGTAAGACTTTTCGCACGCATCAGCTCGCCAAAGCCCGGCAGCATTTTGTCGCAAACCGCCTCTGTCGCCTCTGGTGTCACATCACGCTTCGCTGGCCCGGTGCCGCCGGATGTAATAATCAGGCAACAATTTTTATGATCGGCCATGTCAATCATGGTCTGCTCAATTAGTTGTTGTTCATCCGGCACCACCGCATATTCCTTTTCCCACGCGCTCTTGAGGTATTCAGATAAAGTAGCAGCAATTGTTATGCCCGGTGTATCTTCATAGATGCCCTGGCTGGCCCGGTCAGAAACATTGATAATTCCTATCCGGATGATCATTTTTGATCCATTTTTGCCCCCGCGTCGGTCATAATTCGCTATTTAACGGCTTTTTCTCATGTAAGGTATGGCTTCCGAGCGGCCTTTTTTGAAAACCTGCCGGCCCCTATTCAGGCCTTTTCGCAGTTCCCGCTGCCTTTCCGGAGGCAGGGAAAGGGTATCCCTGCAGGGCTCTGAGCAACAACCTTTGTATTTTTCGCCACACTCCACACACTGGATAAACAGGAGGTGACACCCGTCGTTCCTGCAGTTTGTGTGGTCGTCACAGGGTTTTCCGCATTGGTGACATACTGCGATAATATCTTCGGTGATACGCTCCCCTAGCCGTTCATCGAATACAAAATTTTTACCGATGAACCTGTTTTCAAGGCCCATCTTTTTTACATCGTGCGCATATTTGATGATTCCGCCCTCGAGCTGAAAGACATTTTTGAATCCCAGGTGTTTCATCCATGCACTGGCCTTCTCGCAGCGGATGCCGCCTGTGCAGTACATCAGCAGGTTCTTGTCCTCGTGGCCTTTCATCAGGTCTTCCACGGCCTGCAACTCTTCCCGGAATGTATCCACGTTGGGGCAAATGGCATTTTTAAAATGGCCCACTTCGCTTTCATAATGATTGCGCATGTCGACGATAATGGTGTTGGGATCAGCCGACAGGCGATTGAATTCAACCGCGTTTACATGCACGCCGGAATCGGTAACGTCAAACGTGCCGTCGTTCAACCCATCTGCCACAATCTTCTTTCTCACGAGGATCTTAAGCTTGAAGAACGATTTTCCGTCGTCCTGCACGGCGGTGTTGAGCCGGCAACCGTTCAGAAAGGGAATGCTGTAGAGATACTCGCGGAAAGCCTCAAACTGCTCGCGGAGGACACTGATCTGTGCGTTGATTCCTTCCGGGGCAACATATACCCGGCCCAGCACCCCGAGCGATTCGAGGTTTCGGAACAACTCATTTCGAAAGTCAAGGGGATGCTCCAGTTGATGATATTTGTAAAAGGAAACGGTCACTCGTGTCTCCCGCGCTGACCGCATCCTTTCTTTCAGGAGGCGGCTGTCAATTCTGTTGTGCAAGGCCATCGGCAGATTAATTGCAGGTTAATCCAGTACTTTGGTTTATAAAACCCCAAAGATACACATTTTAAGGTTCACGTGTCTGGCAATCTTGCCGTCGCCGCGTTGTCCGCTCTATTTCCGCGGCTGCAATTCGCCCCTGAGCAGCTTGTTGTACTCTTCGCATGTTAAAATACCGTGCTCGTCGCAGTAGGGGCACGTCTTGAATGAATTGCCGAAAGGCCCTTTTTTGATGATGACGTGGTTGCCCTGGCAGACGGGGCAGGTGACTTTCCCCGTCGGCCCGCAATCGATGTCATAGTTTTTCGACAGGATCTGCTCCGTTTTTTCCGCGGCGTCTGTTTTTTCTTTCAGATATGCGGCCTGGGCTTTGTTTAACCAATCGGTGGCCTCCTGGTAATACTGCCCGGTGGTTCCTTTCAGCTGGATGTATTTAGTAAGCCAGTCGATGCTCTGTTTGTACTCGGAAAGGAAATAGGAATTCTTTCCAAAATAAAAGGTAAGGTCTGATGGAACGCTTGAGATATTGCGAAGCACCTGGCGGAATTTCTCGTCTGCCAGCAAATAGTTTTCGTTTTCCATGTAATAGATCCCGGAATCCAGCTGCCGCATCAGGTCGGCGTGCTTGCGCTGGGCTTCCTGCCGCAAGTATTCCTGCGTGCGCTGGTCCTGGGCGCCTGCACTCGCTGCCCATAGGCATAACGTTATAAAGGTCAGGGTACTGCCAATGTTCATTCAAATCGTTCTTTAGTTAAACCAAGCCATTCCAGGGCCGCGTGGTGAAAAATATCTTCGCGTGTTTTCTCGTCAAGGCCGGAGTCTTCGATAAACTTTCCGAATCCGGCATCTCCCAGGGGAAAGGGATAATCCGTCCCAAAGGTAACTCTTTTTGATCCCACCATCTTAACAATATACCGCAGGATATCGGGGTCGTGGACCACAGAATCCACCCAGAAGCGGCCGAGATATTTTTCCGGACTCACCGGATTATCGATGGCCACCAGATCCGGGCGACATTCAAAACCATGCAGGATCCGTCCGAGTGTCGGCAGGAACGATCCTCCTCCATGGGCGAAATTCACCCGCAACTGCGGTAACCTCTCAAAAATCCCTCCAAAGATAAGCGAACACGCGGCCCTCGATGTCTCGGCAGGCATGCCTACCAGCCAGGGCAACCAGTAGCGCTGCATGCGGTCCTGGCCCATCATGTTCCAGGGATGGATCAATACCGCCATTCCAAGTTTTTCGCACGCCTCGAACACAGGGAAAAAACGATCTTCATTCAAATTCATGTCGTTGATATTCGACCCGATCTGGATGCCGCTCAACCCGATCTGCCTGCATCGTTCCACTTCCTGCACGGCAAGCTCCGTGTCCTGCATGGGAAGCGTCGCCAGACCCAGGTAGTTGCCCGGGAATTCAGCCGTCAGTCCGGCGATGTGATCGTTCAGAAACCGCGAGAGATCCAGGCAATCAAGAGGCCGCGCCCAATATGAAAACATGACCGGCACGGTGCAGACAACCTGCACCTTCGTATGGTATCGTTCATATTCATC
>DASVOT010000736.1:0-11719 GCA_036383235.1 Chryseosolibacter sp. | reverse complement strand
GCGCCGACGCTGCACCTGGCAGCGGCGCTTTCGCTCCCCGGCTTTTACATAGCGGAATACTTTTACGACCATGCGCGGATTGAATCGATGCTCTTTGATGGATTTCCCGAACCGGTTCACGGGGTAATGATGCCGGATGCGGGCAGGCCCGGTCTGGGGATCGACTTCAGGCATGAAGACGCCGCGAAATATGAACTATAATTTTCTTTACGGATGGAGACACAGACAGAACGGACGGCGCAGGTTGGCGCGAAAACGAAGCGCGATAATGACAGTGAAAAATTAAAATGGCGATCGACCGACCTTCACGATCAAACGCCGCAGTCGCAGGGAGTGGATGTGCGTTCGCTGGAGAAAGAATTGAAAAGTTCCATCCGCGGAGAGGTTCGTTTCGACGAGGGCAGCCGCGCATTGTATTCTACCGATGCGTCCAACTACCGCCAGGTTCCGATTGGCGTTGTGCTTCCTGTATCGGAGCAGGATGTCATAGACGTGATGCGGATCTGCAGCAGGCACCAGGCGCCGGTGCTCACGCGCGGCGGAGGCACGAGCCTGGCGGGGCAATGTTGCAACGTCGCCGTTGTGATGGACATGTCGAAGCACTACAACAAGCTCCTGTCGATCGATCCTGAAAGAAAACTTGTGCGGGTACAGCCGGGAATCGTCCTGGACGAAATGCGGATTGCCACCGAGCGCCGGTGCGGCCTAACGTTCGGCCCCGATCCCGCCACGCACAACCACTGCACGATTGGTGGAATGCTGGGCAATAATTCGTGCGGCGTCCATTCGGTGATGTCGGCGTTTTACGGTTACGGCGCCCGCACGTCGGACAACACAGAATCGCTTACCATCCTGACCTACGATGGTCTGAAAATGAAAGTGGGCGCCACCTCCGACGAAGAGTACGAGCGGATTCTCAGTGGCGGGGGGAGGAAGGCGCAAATCTACCGGCAGCTCAGGGCGCTGCGAGACAAGTATGCCGATCTCATCAGGGAAAAATTCCCCGACATTCCCCGACGTGTTTCGGGATACAATTTGCCGGAACTTCTGCCGGAGAACGGCTTCAATGTCGCGCGGGCACTGGTCGGATCAGAGTGTACGTGCGTGACAATCCTGGAAGCGGAGATGAAGCTGGTGACGAGTCCGGCCAGCAGAAGCCTGGTCGTCATCGGGTATCCTGATATATTTCACGCCGGGCGTGACGTCATGGAAATCCTCAAGTTCAAACCCATCGGTCTTGAAGGACTCGACGACCTGCTCATCGACTTCATGAAGAAGAAGGGGCTGCATCCCAAATACATTCCTCTTCTGCCCGAAGGTAAGGGATGGTTGATGGTCGAATTCGGCGGTGATACAAAAGAGGATGCAGACAGGCAGGCAAATCGCATGATCGCGGAGCTGAAGCGCAGGGAGAGCGATCTGCAGATCCGGCTGTTCGATGATCCGGCCCAGGAGCTTCAGCTCTGGACTATCCGCGAATCCGGTCTCGGCGCAACGGCATGGGTACCCGGCCAGTCCATGGGGGCCCCGGGATGGGAGGATTCGGCCGTTAATCCCGAAAAGATCGGCGATTACCTTAAGGACCTTCGCGCTATTTTCACAAAGTACGGTTATAATCCATCGCTCTATGGACATTTTGGCCAGGGCTGCGTGCATTGCCGCGTACAGTTCGATCTTTTTACGAAAGAGGGAATTGAGAAGTATAGAGAATTTACCATTGAAGCGGCACATCTGGTCGTGAAGTATGGCGGCTCGCTGTCGGGAGAGCACGGCGATGGGCAGGCGCGGGCCGATCTGCTGGAGATCATGTATGGTCCCGAGCTGATGCAGGCCTTCCGCGAGTTCAAAGCCATCTGGGATCCTGCGGGAAGAATGAACCCGGGAAAGATCGTCGACGCTTATGGCCAGCTCTCCAACCTGCGCATCAACGAGCATTATCATCCCCCGAGAGAGAAGACTTATTTTCAGTATCCGGCGGATGATCACGATTTCGCGCGCGCGACGCTGCGCTGCGTCGGCGTAGGGGAATGCCGGCGGCACGAGGGAGGGACCATGTGTCCCAGCTACATGGTAACGCGCGAAGAAGAGCACAGCACGCGCGGGCGCGCGCGCATGCTCTTCGAAATGATGCAGGGAAACCCGCTCACGAAGCGCTGGAAGAACGAGTACGTAAAGGATTCCCTCGACCTGTGCCTTGCCTGCAAGGGGTGCAAGGGCGACTGCCCCGTTAACGTGGACATGGCCACTTACAAGGCCGAGTTCCTTTCCCATTATTATGAAGGAAAACTCCGGCCACGGAGTGCCTATGCGTTTGGATGGATCTACTGGCTGGCCAGGATCGCATCGCTCCTGCCGGGCGTGGTAAACTTTTTAACCCACGCCCCTGTTTTCAGTGCCCTGTCGAAAGCGCTTGGCGGAATCGCGCCGGAACGGAAGCTCCCGGAATTTGCACCGATGACTTTCAGGAAGTGGTTCCAACAGCGCAACCATGTGCCATCCGGAAACCCGAAAGTAATACTATGGCCGGATACGTTCAACAACTTCTTCCTTCCCGGCACGCTCGTGGCCGGCGTGGAAGTGCTGGAGGCCGCCGGCTTCGAGGTGGTGATCCCGAAACAATCGCTGTGCTGCGGCCGTCCGCTTTATGACTTCGGGATGCTGAAGACGGCGAAACAGATGTTGCGCAGCATTATGCAGTCGCTCGAAACAGAAATACAGGCCGGTACTCCCATCGTCGGGCTCGAGCCCAGCTGCGTGGCGGTTTTCCGGGATGAGCTGTATGGACTGTTTCCCAATGAGGAGAACGCTGTCAAACTTCACAACCAGGTATTCACCCTCGCGGAATTCCTGATGGAAAAAGCACCGAATTTCAGGATCCCCGAGTTGGCAGGGAAGGCCATTGTGCAGGCGCATTGCCACCATAATTCCATTATGAAACTCGATTGCGATAAAGACCTGCTCAGAAAGACAGGATTGGAATTTGAAATCCTGAACTCAGGCTGCTGTGGCATGGCAGGGTATTTCGGTTATGAAAAGGGGCGTCATTACGATGTCTCCATCAAATGCGGCGAACGTGTTCTGCTGCCGGCAGTGAGGAAGGCTTCGCCGACAACACTGATCATGGCCGATGGATTCAGCTGTCGCGAACAGATCGCGCAACAGACTGGCCGCAAAGCGTTTCACCTGGCGCAGGCCCTGCAAATGGGATTGCATTACAGAGAAGTCGTTACCGTAGAACCCTACCCGGAGAAATTTATCGATGAAAATGAATTAACTGAGAGCGACGGCCCGAAAAGGACGCTGTTGTTCCTGGCCGCGATAGCCGGGCTGGCCGCGATCCTGCTCTTTAAAAGACAAAGAAGATGAAGTACAAGCTACTGAACGCGGACGGGCAAAAGACCTTTGCGCTGATCATGAGCACAGGCGATGAAGTTGCCGGGTGCATCACGCAATTTGCCAAAGACCAAAAGATCTCAGCGGCGCAGTTCACCGGCATCGGCGCTTTCAGCAGCGCCACGCTCGGATTCTTCGACGTGACCCGCAAAGAGTATAAGCGAATAAAAATCAGCGAGCAGACAGAGGTGCTCAGCCTGCTGGGAGACATCTCGACATACAAGAAAGAACCAAAATTGCACGCGCATGTGGTGCTGGGAAAAGAAGATGGCAGCGCGCACGGCGGGCATTTGCTGGATGCGATCGCGAGACCTACGGTTGAAATTATTTTAACCGAATCTCCCGCGCATTTAAAGAGAGAGATGGACGATCGCACGGGCATACCGCTGATCAAGATTGAAGACACTCCTGAATGACCTGTATGACGGCACACTATATTGATCTGAGGAACGCGTTGGTATCCGGGATCGCAGGGACAACGGCCATGACGGCTTTCAGCTACCTGGTTTCGCAAAAGCAGGAGAAGTATTTCAAAGAGCCGGAGATCCTGAACGATCTCCTCTACCGTTTATTGGGCGGGGCAAAAAGAAACCGGAAGTCCTTGCCTGGATTCCTGGGGCACTATGCGACCGGTATATTGTTTTCAACTGTCTACAATGTGTTTGCAAAAAAGATGCGGCCGCTTCCGTCAACGGCCGGCGGCCTCGCGTCCGGCCTTGCTTTTGGTTTGCTGGGCATTGGCATATGGAAGACCGTGTTCAGTCTTCATCCACGCCCTCCCAAAATCGATCTCAATAGTTTTCTCGGTCACCTGATCGTCGCGCACGTGATCTTTGGCGAAACCGTGGCAGTGACAACGGCCTTCTTCCGCAAAATGCCGTCGCGGATCAGGAACGTCAGCCGATGTACCGTTTCGGGCGACATAAAGCCAGGGAACTCATGACCTCTTCTGAAGGTACCGGAAAAGCCGGATGATCAGGTAACCGTGCAGAGTCGCGGCAAGCAATACCACCGCGATGAAGGCGGTTTTAAAGGACGGGCCGCCATCCTCCCATTCATAGTCCTGAGCCGCCGCCCGCGTCGCCGCCCGCACCTCCAGCGGCCGACCGTTAGCACCTGCAACGGCATGGCTGGACGACGACGCGAACTCGATGTATTCGAGGATGGCCGCGATATCGTCCTGACCGAGGAATTCCATGGGGACCATCTCTTTTTTGTCAAAGCGGTCATAGAGGCCCGTTGCGTAAGCATCCCCGCCCCGGATCACCTGCTGGGAATTCCTGATAAATGAGACGAGCCATGTCTGCGACCGCCTTTTGGTGACACTGCCCAGGGCCGGCCCGTAATCCTCCTTACTGATAGAATGACAGTTGGCGCACTGATAGGTGAAGAGCTCCTTTCCACGTAAGACATTTCCGGCGCCAAGCTCGTTGACGCGCGGTTCCGGAACGTCTTCCGCAGGATGCGTGGATTCCGTTTCAATATAATAGAGTATGTCCCTGATGGCGCTGTCAGGGAGGTGCGGAAAAGCGGGCATTACCTGATGGTTGAAAGCTTCGAACAAAGCAAGGGCATATTCGTCACCCGACACGATCACTGCCTGCGAGTCTTTTATAAAAGGAAGGAGCCACTCTGTGCTGCGCTTTTTGGTGATGCTGGCCAGCATCGGACCGGTCATTTCTTTATGAACGCCGTGACAGGCGCCGCAGTTTGTCTGAAAAAGGGACCTGCCTCTTTCCAGGCGCCGGGTAGAATCCGGCTGGGCAAACATGCCTGTCGCGCGCAGGGCCAGTAGCGCCAGCAAGCAGGATCTGATGACCATATGTCTGTGCTCAGCTCTCATTTTTCGCAACGACTTTTCGTTCAGACGGATGTCCGGATATGTTCTGTGGAATGAAATCCTTTTCCATGCCGGGAACGCTGTAATCGTACGGCCAGCGGTACACCCGCGGAAGGGCTCCCTCCCAGTTTCCTTCGCCCGGTGTGACAGAAGTAGTCCATTCGAGGGTGTTGGACTGCCACGGATTTTGGCCCGCATGTTCGCCCGCGATAATGGAGCGGAAGAAATTATACATAAACAGGAATTGCGCGGCAAACGTAACGATCGCCGCCAGCGTGATGAACGCATTCAGGTCCGAATAGACATCGAAGGTCTGGAAATAGGTGAATGAATAATATCTCCGCGGCAGGCCCGTCAGGCCGAGGAAATGCATGGGAAAAAAGATGAGGTACACCCCTATGAACGTCAGCCAGAAGTGGAGATAGCCCAGGGTCTTGTTCATCATTCGTCCGAACATTTTCGGGAACCAGTGGTATACGCCGCAGAGAAACCCGAAAAAGGCGGCGCTGCCCATCACGAGATGAAAATGGGCCACGACGAAATAGGTATCGTGCAGCTGCATGTCGATGGCCGGGTTGGCCACGAATAGGCCTGTTAGCCCGCCCGTTATGAAGAAGGAGACAAAGGCGATGGCAAACAGCATGGCCGGCGTAAAATGAATGTTGCCTTTCCACAAGGTCATAATCCAGTTGAAGACTTTGATGGAAGACGGAACAGCGATGATGAACGACGTCAGGCTGAACACCGACCCGAGGAACGGATTCATCCCCGACACGAACATGTGATGCGCCCAGACGATGAACGAAAGGATCATGATGGTAAAAATGGAGGCGACCATTGCGGGGTAACCGAAGATGGGTTTGCGCGCATGGGTGGATATAACTTCTGAGACGATTCCGAATGCCGGGAAGATTGCAATGTATACTTCCGGATGGCCCAGGAACCAGAACAAGTGCTGATACAGGATCGGGCTTCCCCCGCTGTTTGGCAACGGCGCGCCGGCGATAAATATGTCGGACAGGTAGAAACTGGTCCCGAAGGTTTTGTCGAAGAACAAAAGCAGCATGGCGGCAAACAGGACGGGGAAGGAGAGAAGGCTCAGGATGGCCGTAAACAGGAAGGCCCATATCGTCAGCGGCAGTCTTTTGAAGCTCAGTCCTTCTGTTCTCATGTTGATGATGGTGCTGATAAAGTTGATGGCCGTGAGCGCCGTCGAGAGTATAAACAGGATCAGGCTGAGCATCCAGCAGGTCATCCCTGCACCTGAGCCCTGCGACGCTTCTTTGAGAACGCTCAGTGGCGGATAGGCCGTCCAACCGGAGGAAGCCGTGCCCGACTCAAGGAAAAAAGAATACAATAAGACGGCGCCTGACAGGAAGAATACCCAGTAGGAAAGCATGTTGATAAAGCCCGACGCCATTTCGCGCGCACCGATCTGGAGCGGGATCAGCAGGTTGCCAAGCGTTCCAATAAATGCTCCGGTCAGCACGAAGAATATCATAATGGTTCCGTGCATGGTCACCATGGAGAGGTAGAATTCCGGGTCAAGCCTGCCATTGGAGATCCGGTTTCCCAGGATGGGCTGGAGCCAGGCGAGATTCATCCCGGGAAACCCGAGCTGCACGCGCATAATGAGTGAAATAAAACTTCCGGCAAGCGCCCAGAAAATTCCTGTGAAGAGATATTGCTTCGCGATCACCTTATGATCGGTGCTGAAAACAAAGGTGGAAATAAAACCGGAGACCGTCCCGCTTTCTCCTTCTCTCCCGATTGAATACCTGGTCGCGCTTTGCTGTCTGATGTCTTCTCTCATTTCGCTCTGCTACTTTACGGTTGCGAGCGTTTCCTGCTGCAACGCCCATTTCTCGTATTGTTCCGGTTCATCAACAACAAGGATCAATTTCATGGCGAAGTGCATCCTGCCACAGAGTTCCGCGCAAGCCACTTCGTAATTGAAATCCGGATCGCTGAGCCGCGCCCTCATTTCGTCTGTTGTTGCAGTGGCGGTAAAATGGAGTGTGGTCGTCATCCCTGGAACGGCATCCATTTTCGTCCGGAAGTAGGGAACATAAAAACTGTGAATGACATCCTTTGACCACAACAGCAGTTTGACAACGCGGTTTTTCGGAATGTGCATTTGTGCCGGCACAAAATCATCCTTCCCTGATGCATCGCTTTCATCCAAACCCATCGGGTTCCCGTCGGTGATAAACCTGAATCCCGAACGACCGAGCTTTTGATCCTCACCCGGGTACCTGACTTTCCAATTGAACTGTTCGGCCACCACTTCGATCTCGAGGGCATTCTGCGGAGCAGCCGAGACAATCCTCGTCCATGATTTCTGTCCCCATAAGAAGAGCACAAGAAATGCGAGGAGAGGAATGATGGTCCAGGCAAATTCGAGTTTCAGATTTTCCGGGAGGTAGGTGGCTCTTGTCCGGGTTTTTTTTCTGAAACGGAAAGCAAAGGAGAAGAGAAGGACCTGCGTGAGGAAAAACGCTGCCCCGGTAATCGCCGCAGTTACTCTAAAGAGAGAAACGACGTCGCTGCCGGGTGTGGAGGGCGGATCGGGAAGAAAATTTCCGGAATAGTGGAATGTGGAGACGATTACACACACCAGAAATACGATCATGAAGACCGGCAGAAGAAATGGCTGGTAATCGCTGAACCACCGCGATGCGCGGCCGGCGCTCTCATGTGTGTGCGCTCCATCTCTCAGGTATCTCCTCAGGGCGAACGTCGCGTATAGCGACATCGCTGCAATTGAAATCAAGATAGTGACGGCTACTAAAGCGCTCATGAAGCCCTCTGCAAATTTTGTCTGTTGCGTTATCCATAAAATCACCTTGCCACAGTGATGTGCTCATCCCTGAAACACGTGGCGGCTGCAGATCTCGGGCCCGTTCATCTTTTTTCCTGAAAGGGGCATCTTTTTTTTAATCAGGGATATCACCCACGCGAACAACCCGAAAACTATTTTGAATGAATTCAATTGGCGGCTGCATATATGGCGAATGGTCTGGGATTGTTGAGAGGCCACCGCGCACTCGGGCATGCGAAGCGCTTTTTTGTTTGCGGATTTGTTTTGGCTCACGCGGATGACTTCATCGAAACTTCCTGTATACAGCGCGCTGGTCGCCAACTTTCTGATCGCGATTACGAAGTTCATTGCGGCGGCCGCAACCGGGAGCTCCGCCATGATCTCGGAAGGAATACATTCACTCGTAGACAGCGGCAACGAAATCCTTTTATTGGTCGGCATCAAGAGGAGCAGCAAGCCGGCGGACGCGGAGAGGCCGTTCGGCTATGGCCGTGAGCTTTACTTCTGGGCGTTCATCGTTTCGGTTCTGATCTTCGCAGTGGGCGGCGGAATATCTTTCTACGAAGGAGTGACACACCTGCAGCACCCGCACGTGATCCAGGATCCTCAATGGAACTACATCGTGCTGGGGGCGGCAATCGTGTTCGACGGCATTTCGTTTATCATCGCCCTTCGCGAATTCAATCGCCAGCGCGGGTCGACTCCTTTCTGGGAGCAGGTGAGAAGGAGTAAGGATCCCACCATCTTTGTCGTGTTGTTCGAAGACGCGGCCGACGTACTGGGGCTTTTTGTCGCTTTTCTTGGCGTCTTCCTTGGACACGCGTTCCGGAATCCATTTTTTGACGGATGTGCTTCCATCGTTATCGGAGCAATCCTAACTTTCATCGCATGGGTGCTCGCAAGAGAAAGCCGCAGCCTGCTCATGGGAGAGACACTTCAGCCTGCGACGCTTGAAAAGATCATGGCGCTATGCCTGTCAACGGACATCGTAGTAAAAGTGGAGGATCCATTGTCGATATACATGGGCCCTGACGAAGTGATTCTGATTCTGCCGGCGACTTTCAGACCCGATATCGAGGCGAGGGATTTTCAGCGCGGTATCAGTGATCTCAAGCATGAGATCAGCACCGCCTTTCCCGTTGTTAAACGGATCTTCATCGAGCCGCGTTCCGCAGGGAACTAGCGGGTGCGGCGGTGTGCTTTGAAACGAGCGACAGCAGATCTCGAATGGCGAAAGGCTTTTCCAGGAACGCGTCTACACCCGCCGCCATTGCCTCGGCCTGTGCGCTGCGAAAGGCCGAGATCATGATCAGTTGTCGTAGTAGAGACAAGCATGCCTTGTCTCTACTACGGGTGCTACGGGTGCTACAGGTACCGGCGCCCGGGAACGTTCCTTGATCAACTGGGCTAAAAACAACCGGGAAAATGCGATTTCAAACAAACAGCCTCAGGCACGAGGAACATGTTTCGGAATTGCATCACATTAACTTGGAAAAGGGCAAGACCAATGCGTGGCGAATCACCGGATCCAGAATCGCGAACGTGCCGGAATTGTTAGCGTCATCGTCCCGCTATCAACCGGAATCTGGTTTCCATTGAAAGTGTTTATCATCTTCCGCTCACCTGTTTTTATTTTCACTTCAACATCCTCCTGGTTGTAGTTCTGTATCATCATTTCATCGTCGCCGAACGGCTGAACGGTCACGCGCGTGGGAGCATCGACCGCGATGGACAATTTGTCGGTGAAGATCTTTCTCAGGGCATTGGCCCACGCTGCCGGAAGGTCAAGCATACCCACGGGAGCCGGACTCAGCAACACCTCTTTCAGGGAGTCGAAATCAGCGGACGAGAAAGTGTGCGCGTTCAGGACAAACAGATTGCCTTCGCTGTTTTGCGTCAGGAAAGGAATTCTCTTGCCGCCGGCGATGGCTTCCAGAAGAACTGTACTTTTGCCAGCGACGATAGCAGCGTCGAGTTTTAAGGCCCGCTCCAGTTTCTGATTTTGACCGTGCACGATGATTTCATCTGCTGAAATATTTTCGGCGGACACTCTGCCGGTCAATCCCGCGCGTGTCGCCAGGGCTTGCCCTTCAGGGAGGGCGGCGATGAAGCCCGTCGTGACGATCACCCGCGCGCCTCTTTTCAGCGAGGCAGTCAGCTTGGAATATACACCCTTGTCGGCCGCGGCCTGTGCCGGGAGAAATATCACCGGGGCATTCTCCGGGTACGCGGCAACCGGCACAAGGGGAACACCCATCATGCCGATGTAATCCAGGATGTAGAGATTTCCATGTGCATCGCTGTGCGGTGGTTTGTAACCGGCGACGCCATGAACGGGACGCGACGCGACCTGATGGGCCAGGTCGGCGAGGTGTTTGAATTCCATGCGAAGCAGGTGCTGACCGGGATGACCTTCGGTAAAATTAAAATAATTGAAGAGGATCAGTTCCTTCGCCCCTGCGATGACAGACTGATACGCCTGGTCGATAAAATCATTGGCGTCGCAGTCGATGTGGTCGAACCAGGCGCCGCCGATCTTCTTCCCTGACAGCGATGCGAGCCATCGATAAGCAACAAAGCTCTCGTACGATTGCACAAAACCGAAGGACTTCGTGTTCTGCCCGCGGCTTTCCGTTCCCACCCACACTTCGTCGTAGAGTTGAGGCTCGCGAACCACGTCGTATCCAAACAGATGATAGCGATCGTACCACTGCGGATACTTGATGATCATGTGAATCTTCGGATTGATTTTCCTCGCGGGATCGATGAAAACTGTTTTTGACAATCCGGAAAGCAGGTCCCGGCGGTATTCCCCCCAGCTTCTGCTGCCTTTTGCTGTTTGGGATTCGACGCTGGTGTCGGCGGTGCAAAGGAAATCGTCCACAATAAATGAATCGAAGATCGGGGCCGAATCCTCCATTACTTTTTTCAGATCGTTTTGTGTCTTTTCGTTCTGGAAGTTGAACCAGCTGAACCGCGCTTCCTGCCTGACGCCAAAATCTTTGCCGGGCACCGTCGCAATGCCGCCGGCGACGTCGAACCCGTTCCCCCGGAAATAGCTTGCGACGTCGCGCAGCAGTTCGGGTGGAACCACTTCGCTGCGATAGGCTTCAAGGAAGACGCGGGTTATGCCGTTCGCGCGCAGAATGGACACCGCTTCGCGCCTGCCGGCCCCGGTAGAGAGCAGTTGCTCCACCGCCTGCGCCGTGATGTACACGCTCAGTCGCAGGTCGCCCTTGCGCGCAGTGGCCAGCGCGAACAGGTCATCGACAGGTTGGGACGACTGGCCGCTGACGGGCAGGACCAGTAAGGTATACACGAACAGGAAAGCGAAGCGGGGCATGGGGTTGGTTTTAAACGTGTCTGGTCTTTAAAAAAAACGGCGTAGCTGAAGATACGTAAAAACAACGAATTCAGGATGGCAATTTCCTGCACTTGCCAAGCGCAAAAAGCCAACCGCCAACAGCTACCGGCGATCTCTTCGTCCGAATGTGTAACTTTCGTTAAGAGCGAATACATTAAAGCTTTAAGGACAGATGAAAAATAAGAACCTGTTTGCCGTTGTGATGAAGTCCGTCGGATTTGCCTGGCGCACCAACCGCAGACTCCTGCTCACGCTCATCCTTTTGAACGTGTTCCAGGGATCCATTGTGTACCTGCAATTC
>DASVOT010000735.1:0-1718 GCA_036383235.1 Chryseosolibacter sp. | reverse complement strand
ATGAACGCATAGCTGAGAAATAAAAGGATCCCGAATGCCGAGCCGGCCGCCAAAAGGAAGGCCACTGACAGCGCGATTGTAAAATAACGGACATGGGGACCCCGGATATAGGGCTCATGAAATTTTCCTGTTAACTTCGTTTCCATATCACCCGCTTTTTAAAGAAGTAAAATTAGCGGCCGGACCAGCAGTGCTAAATGATTTCCATCAAAGTCGCTTATGAGAGAAATCACCGGGTTTCAAACAACAAGAATCAGGTAGCTGGCCACGAAGGGGATTGATCCGATCAGCGAATCGAACCGGTCCAGAATTCCCCCATGACCCGGCAATACGTTCCCGGAATCTTTGATATGGACGGTTCGCTTCATAAGAGACTTTACCAGGTCGCCCAGGGTGCCCGCTACAACGACAATGGCTCCGATGATGTACCAGCCGCCTGATGGAATCCCGTCGATGAATAAGTCATTCAAATAGGCAATTCCAACTACAAGCAATGCGCCGCCGGCGCTGCCTTCCCATGTTTTGTTAGGCGAGACACGCGGTGCCAGGCGACGTTTGCCGAATAAGGTCCCAAACACAAACGCACCGCTGTCATTTGCCCAAAGCATAATCATATAGCCAAGAATGACTTCAGGTCTGTATGCGCCTGTCTCGTCGCCTGTCATAAAAGCGCTGGCAATTAAAAGGATGAACGGCACGGTGACATAGATGATGCCCATGAAGATGAACGCGAGCTCGACGAACGCATTGCCCGGCTCACGCGCAAGCTCAGCCATGAAAATCAAACTGACAAGGGGAAAAGCGAGCACGAAGACACTAGCGTTGCATCGCCCTGTGAGGACCAGAACCGCGGAAACAAAGAGGTACGCCGACAACAGTACCGCTGAGGCTTTTCTTTGGACATTTTGAATCCGGAACATCCGGTAGAATTCCAGCAAGCCGAGAACATTGATGAGGAAGCACAGACCTGATAACGGATACACGCCAAGAAGCAGCGTGCCAACAATGACGGTGACAAGAAGGATTCCCGTCACCGTCCTCTTCCAGAAATTTTTCACATCCATCGCTTATGAGCCGGTGTCCTGCAGCCGCCATGGGGTCGACCCGGCAACAACGGTGGCCGCCTGTAGATTCAATGTAATTGGTGGCGCAGAGCAGGCACCCCTTGGCAGGTCCACGTACCCAGGCTTGTCCCGGAGGTTCCACATGTGACTAATCCGCCATCTGCGATTTCGGCGTTTTCACAAAATCATTTTCCGGTTTGTTTTTTTTCACCAAACGGCTGATGGCACCGAGTAGCTCTTCAAATTTTTCTTCCATTTTCTCGTTGACCGAGTCAGCCAGATACCGGCTTCGTCGCGAGATCTTCCGGCGGGTCGATGCACCTTTCTCAGGGGCAAGCAGGAGACCGAGGGCTGCGCCTGTGACAATCCCTGCCACCACGCCCAGCAGTATTTTTCCGTTATTCATATAATTGTTATTTTAAAAATCATCAATTTGTTCAGGCGTGCGGTCCTGATTTGCGGTCCGCACCCGAACGTTGTCGAACATCTGGCGCCGGTGTGAATCATGTCAGTTTTCCTTGACGCTTTTCCGCAGTGACTGCCAGTGCGCAATCTCCTGTTCGTTCATCCTGACATACTCTTCCGAGTTCATCGCGCGGGCCTGGTCGCGCGAAAGCCTGGCGGTCTCAATGGCAGCCTTGTAGTCGCCTTTTT
>DASVOT010000734.1:0-6078 GCA_036383235.1 Chryseosolibacter sp. | reverse complement strand
CAAGAGCTCAAACATAACATTCCTGTCATATCCCAGCTTGGCTGCCACCTGACCGCAGAACACGATCTCCTCCCGGTACATGCGCTCGTCAAGCTTCATCAACTGGATGAGGTTGAAGATAAGATCAAACTTGTCATCGTCGGAAAGGTCGGCTGGAACGACTACCTGGTGGCTCTGCGTAAAAAGCGGATAGATTTCATCGGGATAAATGCCGTTCGCCCTTCCGATAGTGATGAGGTGATTCTTTTCTTTATCTGCTATCTGCCCGTCCACTTTCGCAAGGTTGATCAGCAGCTTCATTCTGGAAAGATCGTTCATAAAAGGGTTTTCGATTCCTCACCAACCTAACAACTAAATGACAAATTACCAATAACTTTAGGTTTATGAATTTTCTCGCCCACGCCTTTTTATCCGGAGAAAACAAGAGCATACTGGTTGGAAATCTCATCGGTGATTTTATCAAGGGCAGGCAGGCGCTCGGGCGTTTTGAGGCGGAAGTGATCCGCGGTGTTGAGCTTCACCGGGCGATAGACGAATTTACTGACAATCACCCCGTGGTACACGAGAGCAAAGCAAGGCTGCGTCCGAAATACCGGCATTACAGCGGGGTGATCGTCGATGTTTTTTACGATCATTTTCTCGCCGGACAGTGGAAAGAGTTTCACCCGCGGCCCCTGAAAGATTTCGCGTCCGCCACCTATAAAACCCTCACGGATTTTTCCGCTGTGCTGCCACTGACCTTCCAGCAGATGCTGCCGTACATGATCCGCGGCAACTGGCTTGTAAGTTATTCGAAGGTGGAGGGAATACACCGTGCGCTGTCCGGTATGGCTAGCCGGACACCCTTTCACTCAAGAATGGAAGAAGCGACCTCCGACCTCCAGGAACATTTCCGGGATTTCAACGATGAGTTCAACGCGTTCTTCCCCACCCTGCGAAGCTTTTGCGACGAATGGCTGACGTACGGGGGGACGGAGGTATAGGGTATAGGGATGTACGGATATACGGATATATGGATATACGGATATACGGATATAGGGAACGAGGGCAGATGAGATAGAGGTGCAGTGATACAAGGATCTTTGTGTGGCTTAGTGTCTTCGTGGCTAAAAAAAGTCTTCGCGTTCCTTAGTGTCTTCGTGTCTTCGCGGCGGAAAGAGGTATGGGTATAAGGATATACGGATATACGGATATATGGATATACGGATATACGGGAAGAGGCAGGAGATAAAGATGCAGTGATGCAAAAAAAAAACTTCGTGCCCCTTTGTGTCTTGGTGCCTTCGTGGCGGAAAGAGGTATGGGTATAAGGATATACGGATATACGGATATAAGGGAAGAGGGCAATGAGATAGAGGTGACCTAAGAATGGACTGAGACAGAATCTTCGTGCCCCTTAGTGTCTTCGTGTCTTCGTGGCTAAAAAAAGTCTTCGTGTCTTCGTGGCAAACATCCGCGCCCTGCTTTACAGATTCCACCAGTATGTCAGCTTTACCACCAGCGCGCGGTTTCTCACCGCGAAAGTCTCCGGAAAATAGTTGTCTGTGTAGACAATAAAAAGATCCGATGCGGGGCGGTAACGCCATTGTAGACGGGTGTTCAGGTTGACATTCTTTTGCTGCTCGTTGTACTGTGCGAAAGCCGTGAAGTACAGCTTGTTCGTCATCGTTACGTCGAGCCGCGGACCGATGAGCCAGAACCTCCTTGTGTTCCATGGCTCGGGGAGCCGGATATCATTGTAGGTGGCGCTGAGCAGGAAACTCACGAAGGGTTGAAACCGGTAGCCGACATCCGCCATCAAATTAAAACGGTTGCCCGACTGGTAGTAACCACCCTGGCGCATCGACACCATATACGTAAACACACTCTGGGGCTTTGACACGAAATCAAAGCCGAATGATTTCCATCGGTGCTCGCTTCCGGCCTGAAGAGAATCAAGGCCCAAATTGGTAGGATCGAAGGGACGCAGAAGCCTGACGTAGTTTTCGGCTGCCCACAGTGTCAGCACTGCCTGCGTGCGGAACGAGAACTTGTAGGTGAACGCCGTTTCATGGTCGAGGGTTTGCGACAGGTTTTCATTGAAGTAATAGGTCGAAACAATTCCCGGCCCGTGGCTGAGCACCACCGTACCTCTTGGAAAGAACAAGCGCGACACAGTTGGGTTGATCTTCACGACTTGACGCCGCGGCACATAACCGACCTCTGCATTGTAATTTTTTCCGATGTATTCATACTGGCCAGAGATGATCCATTTACGGCTGTTGTACTGAAGGTTGGCAGCGTGTGTAAAATCACGTCCGCTTACCCCTGGTGTAAACGATTTAAGGAAGAGGGCCTTGCCGGTCCAGACGTTGTTGGAGGATGCCAGATTATATTCCAGGCCCATGTTCCGGTTGTAGGCGTTGACATCATAAGCAGAATCGGACGGCGAAAAATTCAGAGACTCCTTGTTGATCATAATGGCGCCGATGTTCGAGCGCGCGAATACCCTCCGCTGAACGGCAACTACCGAAAAGTTCTGCGATGGCAGGAACGGTTCGCCCTCCTCGTCCACCTTTTCAGTTTGCATGTCCATGGCGCCGATGCGCCAGTCCTTGTTGATCTTGCCGCTGAGGCGCGCGCCGTACTGGATGGGCACTCCCAACCCGATCCGCCGCGAAAAGAAAGGTCTGTTGGTGGCGTATCCAAAGTTGGCAAACAGGTCTCCGTTCTCGAGAAAGAACTGGCGTCTTTCCGGAAAGAAAAGTTCGAAGCGATCGAGGTTTGTCACCTGCCGGTCAACCTCCACCTGTGAGAAATCGGGATTCACGGTCAGGTCAAGGTTCAGAGACGACGTCATGGCGATCTTGGCATCAGCGCCCACATCCAGCCGGCTTTTAGTGCCGACGCCATGCTCATAGTCGCGGGTGAGGCCACCAAGTGTATAGGGTATTATGGAAACATTTGCCCCCGCTGCGGGAGGCGCTTTATCCCAGACCAGGTTACCGGTATAGGCCAGGGCCGCCGACGGGAACTGCCGTGGCACCGGAGTCCAGCTTGACTTCTCGGTGGTCTTCAGATCGAGCCTGCTGAAGTTAACGCCCCAGGTGGTAATTCCCTTCTTGTAACGGATCGATTTAAAAGGCACCGCCATCTCGAATATCCACTTGTCAGGATAATTCTTCACAGATGAGGTCCAGATGTTATCCCAGCTGAGATCGACCTTTCCGCCTTCATACATGATCCCGTCCCATTGGGCGCCTGCGGCATTTGCACCAAAGGAAAATCCGTTTGTGAGGTCATTGAACGGGTCCATGAAAAGCAGAAAATTGTCATTCTTCCCAAACGCAAAATCGCGCCTGAGCGACTCGACCATATAGGGACCCGCGACTGCGTGATAATTCACCGCGATAAGATACAAGTGATCCTTGTCATAGGTCATTCTCACATCCGTGCGCACCTGCGCCTTGCTGGTATCCATGGGAAGCATCATGTAAAAATCTGTCGCCACTTCCGCCTCCTGCCAGGCAGTCTCGTCCATCACGCCATCGACCCGTATGGGCGAAGACGCTTCCCGGATGTGAAGCTGAAACTGCTCATTTTTTTTTTGTCCGAAGGCAGAATGGAAGAGGAGCGCAAACAGAAGAAAGAACAGCTTGATTCTTGCGCCTCTGATGGAAAGATTAGTTTGCAAAATTATTTCGGCTATGATTTTGTTATTACGGCGCGACACCCTTTTAAACGAACCTTAAACATAGGAAATCCACGGGAGAAAGAGCGATTTTCGCAAATACATTATTTTAGCGGCAGTTAGCTATGCAAAATGATCCTGAGTTGAATGGAAAATACCTGGGCACCATTTCACGGGATTTTGTTAAGGTGGCCGATTCCCTCAAGGAGGCCTCTTACCAGATCCGGAAAAGGGGCTTCTCGGACTACCCGATCTTTCCCGTCTGCAAGGTGGAGCAACCGATTGGTCAGCTGTTGATCGACAGCAAGGCGGTCCATACGGAATGGAACTACTACGCTTCCTTTCTGGATGAATTCGTGCAGCGCGATTTGATCGAACAGCCTGAAGGATTTACTGCGGCCTATAAAGACCCGGATGAATTCTGTTGCCTGTTTGTCGTCGACAAGGGTTTTACAAACTTTGTTTTCATTCCTTTCCCGGAAGATTGACCATCGGGCCGCGCTCCCACAAGTCCGCTGGGGCGGGATGCCTTCCACGGGTCACCGCGGGCCGGTAAAATGATTCCATCCCTGGGCCCTGAGGGGAACGAGATTTCCTTGTTTTGTCGCCATCACGTTCTCACCGGACCGGGAGTGAACATAACCGATCATATGAATGTCGGGATGATTTTTAATTTTTTCCTGGTCTGCTTTGGCGATGGTGAAGAGCAGCTCGTAATCCTCGCCGCCGTTCAGAGCGCATGTAACCGGATCGAGCTTGAACTCAACGGCGGTCTCATACGTCAGCTGATCAATGGGAATTTTGTCTTCATAAATCCTCACGCCCATCTTTGACTCCTTGGAGATATGCAGGATCTCCGAGGCCAGTCCATCGGAAACATCGATCATGGAAGTGGGAACCACTCCACGTTCCTCCAGGTCATAGATGATGTCTGTTCGCGCCTCCGGTTTAAGCTGACGGCCGACGATGTAGTCGTATTTCTCCAGGCCGGGCTGCATTTCGGGGTTGGCGAGGAAGACCTGTTTTTCGCGTTCCAACACCTGTAATCCCACAAATGCTCCGCCGAGGTCGCCTGTCACACACAGGATATCGTTCTCTTTGGCGCCGCGCCTGTAAGCCACCCTGTTTTTTGGAACACGGCCGACGGCTGTCACGGAAATAACCAGACCTGAAGCGGATGAAGCTGTATCGCCTCCCACGAGGTCGACCTTGTAGTTTCCACAGGCGGCCTGGATTCCCTCATACAGCGCATCGACCGCCTGCACCGAAAAGCGGTTGCTCAGCGCAAGGTTAACGGTAATTTGTTCAGCCCTTCCGTTCATGGCGGCGATATCAGAAACGTTGACCGCTACCGCCTTGTAACCGAGGTGACGCAGCGGCGTATAGCCGAGATCGAAATGAATACCCTCCAGCAGCATGTCAGTCGATATCAGCAGGTATTCCCCTCCGGCATCTATGACAGCTGCATCGTCGCCTATTCCGAAGACCGAGTGGGCGTTCTTTGGGGCGAAGTTGGCCCTGATCCGTTCGATGAGCCCAAATTCTCCTAACTCGCTGATTTCCAGACGTTTTTCAGCCATAATGTAAATCTCCGTACCTTTAAAAGATTTTTTTATGCGGTCCGCGTTCCAAAAATCAGAATTAAAATTGAGAACCGGCTCCTTTTTTACGGTACTAATTGAGGTCGCCCAGCGTTTTTTTGCCGCGTAGACACAAAGGTGTCGGCATTATCTCCCGGGTGGTGTTCGTTCAGAAGATTCGCCTAAAGCAGTTGACTATAAGCAGCCATGAAAAGATTGATCGGATTTTTAATCATTTCTTCCATCCTGATGAGCGCGTGTGCGAGCGGCAAGCCGTATTACAAGACTGCCGAAGGGAAGCGGAAGCAAAAGTACTACAACGATATTCAGTTTGGCGGGCGTAAAGCCCGGCAGGGATATTGAATCAACCCGCCGCACGACTGATATTCCCTCACAGGTTACCGTATCTCCTGGCAGAGTTCGATCAGTGTTCCGTTGGTGGATTTCGGGTGAAGGAACAAAATCAATTTGTTGTCGGCGCCTTTTTTCGGTTGGGCAGAAATCACTTCGAAGCCATCGCGTTGATATTGCTTCGCCGCTTCGTGGATGTCGGCCACTTCAAAGGCGAGGTGATGGATGCCTTCACCCCTCTTCTCAATGAACCGGGCAACGGGCGAATGTTCATTGGTAGCTTCCAGGAGCTCGATCTTTACCCCCCCGATCTCGAAAAAGGAGGTTCGGACTCCCTCAGACGCCACCTCCTCCACTTTATAGTGAGCTTTGCCAAACAACCGGCCAAAAAGATCGTTTGCGTCGGCCAGGTTTTTTACCGCAATCGCTATATGTTCGAGTTTTTTCATAATTGCTTAACTTTGGTATCGAAAGAAG
>DASVOT010000733.1:0-3732 GCA_036383235.1 Chryseosolibacter sp. | reverse complement strand
GATCGTTGATCCGGAACTGTGTTCCTTTTGTCGCCAGCGTTCTTACACCAAACTTCAGCGCCCGGGTGTCTTCAGAGGTAACATCGCCCGAACGACAGGTCAGTTTGATTTTCGCGTCGTACAGCACCGGATGAAACTCGTCCCACATCCTGACGCTGTCGCCGAGAGGCCAGTCGCAGGTGAAGATCGTTACGGAGTCGGCAATGGCAACGTCAAACGTCCGCGAAGGGATCTCTGCACCCCCCGCCCTGGCGCTGAGGGTCAGGCTTCCGTTTGTTGGTTTCCTGCCGGGATTCCGGATGACGAGGGAAATCCTTGCCAGTTTATTTTTTGCATCGGGATACACCTGCACGTCATGAATGTACACTTTATCAAAAGCGCGCAGCCCGATCTTTCCGATGATACCGTTCCAGTTCGTCTGTGTCTCGGCGCTGAGCGCGTGCGTATAGCCCACGTCGTGGATGACGCGGTTGTCGACACGGATCCGGATCCTGTTCTTTTCTCCCGGCCGGATCCAGTTCGAAATCGGGTAACGATGCGGTACCGAGAGGCTTTCTCGCTCGCCGGCGAAATGTTCGTTCACCCAAACCTGCGTCTGCCAGTGCGCGCGCTCGAGGAACAACTCGATGTTGCTTCCCTGCCATTCGCGCGGCACATAGACTTCCTTTTCGTACCAGGCTGCGCCCTGATACTCGAAGAGACGTGCAAGGCGCAGGGAGGTCATACCCTGGGTCCGGTATCCCTTGGCGGCCTGGTCGGTGGAGCCCGGCAGTGTGATCTCCTCCCCGAGCGCCGGCATGATCTGAACGCCATTGCTGCTGATGCCTGTGGATGAAGGATCAAGCCCAAACTTCCAGATCCCCTCAAGGGAGATCACCTTTTGCTTTCCGGGCGCTGAATAACTCTGCCCCATCAGTGAAAAGCAGGAAAGCGCATATATTAACAGAAGCGTGGCAATCTTTTGCATAAGACTTACTTAACGTCCATGACGATATTATCAAACCTTGCATGGTTCCATCCGGAACCGATTCCGGCATATCCATTTTGGTACGTGGTGTCGCTGACTGAAACGATCTCCCTGCCGTCGACAAACGCCGTAATGGTCGCACCCTTAAAAGTAAGCTTCAGGGAATGCCATTCATCCGGCCCGAAAGAAATTTTGCCCGAAGCGAGAGGAGTCATGAACTTCATAAGCTTCCACTCCCCCTTTTCATCAACGATCAGCCCGTATCCGTGGACGCCTTTGTTGCTTTCAAAATACCGGGCCCTGCCAACTATTTTCACGGTGCCGCTATGCTCTATCAACGCGTCGGTGGATACGCTGTAATCCGCATAAAAGTCACCGAATTCCGTAAATGGTTCAGGATCGTTCGGACCCCAGGTATCCCACGGAATCCGGGCGCCGGTCACAACCTGCCGCAGTGCCTTGCTCTCTCCTTTAAGGCGGCAGACTTCGAACGCGCCGCCCTGGTCGCTGATGTAACGGGGCGTCTCTCCGGCGTGGTAAGCTTCGAAGTCTTCAGAATAAGAACGGGGAAAAGAAGTTTCCGCGGGAACCGGATATTTTCCAGCTCCTTTTTGCTGACCGGTGGTGGTGGTGAGCGAGTAGATGGCATCTGGTTCCAGCGGGATGCTGAACGATCCATTGACGGGAACGATGTCTTCCTGGCGGATGAACTGGTCGGTGCTATCCGACTTCCACACGTGCAATTTCTTCAACGAAAGGTTGGCGATCTGAAAAGTCAGCGTCTCCTTGACTTTTCCGCTGGTGATGATGAGGCTGTAATCGTCCGTTGAGGGAGCTTTCAGGGTCACAAAACATGTGTGATGCGCGGTCGAGTCGCATCCGCTCTCAACATACACCCACCCTGGCTGCGCGAATTGCGTGGTATGCGCAAGGGCCCAGATGGCAGGCTCGACCTGGTAGTGTCCGCTCCAGGGAGTGGACGCAGTCATCGCCCCGATGCCCGGCCAGCTCACGTTGTCATAATACGCATCGGCAGGATTCCAGATGAGCGTTTTTGTGATCTTCCCTTTCACGTAGTTCCTGTTTATCTGGCGCGCCAGCAGCATAGCGTTGGGCCACTCACCGGATTTGCTCCAGCCTTCGCTTTCCCAAAGCCGCAGGCCCGTCATCCGGGCGGTGTCGGTGGTGGTGCTGTTTACATAGTGATAGCCAAGCGCATAGAGCGCATTTTTCAGGGCCGTGTCTCCGACCACCTCCCTGGCGAATTGCCATCGGGGGGTATACCAATCGTCGGCAACGATCCCGACCTCCTGAAGGCCATTTTTGTTCAGCGTCGTCCTCAGAATATGGACGATCCAGTCTCTGTTCTGCGGGCTGCGCTTTTCGTTCCAGGTGCCGGTGTAGCGGATATCCACGCCGTTGTATTTTTCCGCTCCCTTGATGAATGCCGCGATATAGTCGGCATTGTCCTGGGAATAGAACCCTCCCCTAAACCATCCGGGAGCGCCCCACTCCAGGCAATCAAAGAGGATATCGCGGTTCCGTTTCTTTGCTTCGCGCATCAGCCAGAATTCATACCCTCGCCTGAAATATTTCTTTTTTGGATGGATGAGCTCCTCCCTGGTCCGCGCATGGCTGGGTTCGGTGCCTGCGGTGGAATTGATGTCGCCGCCGACCTCCACTTTCAGGTGCTGCAGGCCGGCGCCGAAACGGGGCTTGAAGAGAAAATCAAGTACGTCGTTGCGCAAGCGCTTTGGATAGTCTTTGAGCAACCGCGACGACGCCCCCGCGCTCACCGCTCCCACGCCTTCAAAGGTCTTGCCCCTCGTGCTTCCGTCGATGTGAATGACCTGGGCAAAAGCGCTTTCATGGATAAAAAGCAAGAATGCGAGGACATAAATACATTTCTTTACGGGCATCGGCTGTTATTGCATTCGTCAGGTTACTGGTAGCTCGCTTCAAGGGTGACCACTGACTTCGCTTTGATCCGGATGTCGGCGGCATCCATTACCGATCGTTTCAGGTCCTGGCTCGTATCGGTGGTATACGCATTGAAGTGGGTGCCCTTGATCTTCAAGGCATCGCTGTCAAGTTTCAGCACGCGGTCGTCGCCGCCAACGTTGACCATAACGATCACGATCTTTTGGCGTGCTTCATCCTTATATGCCGAAACCATGAGTGAATTCGCAGCCGTAAGCGGATCTTCACTGCCTGTAACGGAAGCCATCACCCGCTTCATTCCGGGTCGGATAAAGCGCGCAAAATTACCATAGGCCCAGAGTTGTTTCGACCCGAGGACCATGCCGTCGCTTTTGCAATTGTCGACATTGATGTTCCCCGACGGGTCGTTGAGGTAGACGAGTGCGTCGCTGTAATTATATGGGCTCATGGCGAGCCACCACTGCCAGGAGGTGACGTTGGCGATGGCAAGGTCGTGGTGGAGCACTTTGGCGACATACAGCCCGTAGTCGATGGTGGTATTCCTCGGGGAGCCATTATACACTCCGCAGACGTCACCGAGGATTCCGAATTCAGTCTGCCACACCTGAAGAGAAGGGTCCACCTGGTTTACTTTGCTGGCAAGCTGCTGGCGGACGGTAACGAGGGTGTTGTCGGGACAGGTCGTAAAGTAGCTGTGTCCGGAAATCACGTGCGCGACATGCGGTTGGTCCGCGATGTAGTTGGCGGAAGCCGGCCAAAAGAATTGTGTGACCTGGTCGCCGCGTCCGTCGGTGTTCCGTCCATAGAGAAATTCCAGCGTTCCC
>DASVOT010000732.1:0-2015 GCA_036383235.1 Chryseosolibacter sp. | reverse complement strand
AAAATTCCATCTGTTACCGGATAAAATGTGAAATTGCGGAGACCCGTCTGCGCGCGGGACCGGACCACAGATCATACGAACGTAAGAATGGAAGTCATCATCATTTTTGTATTTATTCTCGGTTATCTGGCAATTGCGCTGGAGCATTCAATCAGGATAAACAAGACCGCCTCGGCGCTCCTCACCGGTACGCTCTGCTGGACGCTCTTTATCCTGAGCACGCCGTCGCCATCGGTTTTGCACAGCGCGGAATTTGGGGAGTACGCAAAAACCTCGGTGTCCGAACTGACGGATAAGGTTTCATCTGTCAATTCCCCCGAACTCTTTCGCGGTTTTGTCGTTTCCGAACTATCGCATCATCTCTCAGCGATAGCGGAAATCCTTTTCTTCCTGATGGGCGCCATGACGATCGTGGAGCTGATCGATGCGCATCAGGGTTTCCGGTTCATCACCGACCGCATCAAAACGCGGAACCCGAGAACCCTCTTGTGGATCGTCTGCTGGATCACATTCTTCCTTTCCGGCGTGCTCGACAATCTGACTACATCCATTGTGATGGTGTCCCTCATCCGCAAACTGATTCCGGAGGCGAAAACGCGTTTGTTTTTCGCCGGCATGATCGTCATTGCTGCAAATGCCGGGGGCGCATGGACACCGATTGGTGATGTGACCACCACGATGTTGTGGATTGGCGGACAGATCACCTCGCTTAATATCATGAGGTCGGTCATTGTCCCGAGCGTCGTCTGCATGCTGGCGCCTTTGCTGTACCTGAATTTTACCATGAAGGCAAGTCTGGGCGAACATCGGGAGCAGCGGCCGGCGAGCAGGGAAGCGGTGCAAGGAGGGAAGCTCATGCTGTTTCTCGGCCTGGGGGCGCTGATCGCGGTACCGGTCTTCAAGACCTTCACTCATTTGCCGCCTTATCTGGGTATGCTTGGCGGCCTTGGAATCCTATGGGTAGTATCCGAGGTCATTCACCCGGAGCTTGATGACGCCGTCAGGAAGAACTATACCGCTGCCGGAGCGCTGTCGCGCATCGACGTTCCGAGCGTGTTGTTTTTTCTCGGAATCCTTTTGGCGGTGGGAGCGCTGCAGTCGATGCAAACGCTGAACGAGCTTGCAGCGTGGCTGTCGGAAACGATCGGCGATAACCGCATCATTATTACGCTCATCGGAATGCTGTCCGCGATCGTTGACAATGTTCCGCTGGTGGCCGCGAGCATGGGCATGTACAGCATGGATATTTATCCACAGGATCACATGATATGGGAGTTCCTGGCATACTGCGCCGGCACCGGCGGAAGCATCCTCATCATCGGATCGGCAGCCGGGGTGGCGGTTATGGGAATGGAGAAGATCGATTTCATCTGGTACTTGAAGAAGATCAGCCTGATCGCCCTGATCGGATATTTCGCAGGCGCTGCGTGTTACGTGTTGCTCCAACCTTTCTTCCCGCATTGATCGATTTCTTCGGCACCTTTTCAGCGTCCTGTGGAGGACATTCCAGCGGGTTATTTTCCTTTACAACGTGGTGGGTATTGCCGGTTTTTGCCGAGGAGCGATGGCATGATTTATTTTATTCAGGCTCCGGGCGTTTTATGTTCAACAAAAAATTTCCAGGCATGAAAAAAATAATTTTGACGCTGGCTGGCTCGGTCCTGGTCGGTTTAAGCGCGCTGCAGGCGCAACAAAACGACACAACCGGCTCCGCATCCCGCGCGGACAGGCAGCTATACGAACGGGGGCGCGGTGGTCGCGACCGGATGACGCGCGACGAGGCCCGCCGGCAGCAACGTTACAGAAGCGATCGCGGCCGATATGGCGATCGGGACAGAGATGCGAATGAGGGCATGGTGATCATCCGCAAGGATGAGATTCCGGCCTCGCTGAGGAAAACATTGCAGGATGAAAAGTACGCGGGTTGGGAAAACGGAACCGTGTATCACAACACGAACACGGGCGAGTACGTGATTGCGCCGCGTGCCTTCCGCTTCAACAAGAAAGGGGAAGAG
>DASVOT010000731.1:0-5318 GCA_036383235.1 Chryseosolibacter sp. | reverse complement strand
GCGAAGACGACGCCGGGTTTGCCAGAGACCCTTGCGAATCCCTGCGCTGCATGGATCGCGCCCTGCTCGTGGCGGACCAGGATATGCTTCAGTTCATTCTGGAAATAGAATAGCGCATCATACACGGGCATGATGGCTCCTCCGGGATATCCGAAAATGGTTTCCACTTTTTCGGCGACCAGCGAGCGCAACAGGATCTCCGATCCGGAAACTTTTTTTATAGCCTGTTTTTCGCTTTGCGCTGTTGGCTCATTCTTCGTCAGTAACGCACCCATCTGCAGCAGTTTTTACTTGTTTAGCATACTTAAATAGAACTCCGTTTTTCGCATTCAGCCCGGGCGCTTTCCATGCCGCCCTGCGCTTTGCCAGCGTCGCCGCATCGACCATAAGCTCGATCGTATGACCGTGTGCGTCGATTTCAATGATGTCATTGTCTTCCACCAGGGCGATGGTGCCGCCCTCGAAAGCTTCCGGCGTAATGTGGCCGACCACGAAGCCGTGTGTTCCCCCTGAAAACCTGCCATCTGTGATGAGGGCCACGCTTTTGCCAAGCCCGGTTCCCATAATGGCAGAGGTCGGTTTCAGCATTTCCGGCATGCCGGGAGCGCCTTTCGGCCCCACATACCGGATCACGACCACGTCTCCGGATTTTACTTTTCCGCTTTCAATTCCGCGCACGAGATCAAACTCGCCGTTGAACACGCGCGCAGGTCCCCTGAACTTTTCACCTTCCTTTCCCGTGATCTTTGCGACGGAACCTTTTTCCGCCAGATTCCCGTAGAGGATTTGCAGATGCCCGGTTTTCTTGATCGGATTTTCCACGGGATAGATCACATCCTGTTTTTTGAAATCCAGGGAGGGAACAGCCTGCAAATTTTCGCGAATGGTTCTTCCGGTGACCGTGAGACACTCGCCGTGAATGAATCCTTTTTCAAGCAGGTACTTCATGACTGCCGGTACGCCACCGATCCGATGAAGTTCCTCCATGAGGTATTTCCCGCTGGGCTTCAGGTCGGCGAGCATTGGCGTCTGGTCGGATATACGCTGGAAATCTGCCTGCGTGATGTCGACGGCGGCCGAACGGGCCATGGCGATGAGATGCAGGACGGCGTTGGTGGAGCCGCCTAACGCCATGACTACTGTAATTGCGTTTTCAAACGCCTTTCGCGTCATGATCTGCAGGGGCTTTATATCCTCCTTCAGCAGGTGATAGATCGCTTTTCCGACCCCTTCGCATTCCGCGGATTTCTCCTTGCTCACCGCGGGATTGGAGGATGAATAGGGCAGCGACATTCCCATCGCTTCAATGGCAGACGCCATCGTGTTGGCCGTATACATTCCGCCACACGCGCCAGGGCCAGGACACGCATGCTGTATGATACCCTTGAAATCCTCCGGCGAAATTCTCCCGGCAATCTTCTCGCCCAGGGCTTCAAACGCGGAGATGATATTAAGCTCTTTTCCCTTCCAGTGGCCTCCGGCGATGGTTCCCCCGTACACCATAATGGCAGGACGATTTAATCTCGCCATGGCGATGAGTGCGCCCGGCATATTTTTGTCGCAGCCTACCACGGCGATGAGCCCGTCATAATACTGGGCGCCGCAAACGGTCTCGATCGAGTCTGCGATGACTTCGCGACTTACCAGTGAATAGCGCATCCCTTCCGTGCCGTTGCTGATGCCATCGCTCACACCGACGGTATGGAACATCAAACCGACCAACTCCTGATCCCACACCGCGGTTTTCACTTCCTGCGCCAGGTTGTTGAGGTGCATGTTACAGGGATTGCCATCGTAACCGGTGCTTACAATTCCCACCTGCGCTTTTTTTAAATCTTCTTCTGTCAGCCCAATTCCATACAGCATTGCCTGCGCTGCGGGCAACGTGGGGTCCTGGGTAATTGTTCTGCTGTACTTATTCAACGATTCGAGAATTTATTTCCTAACAATAGTTAAAGGCATCTACATCAAGCAACTCATATGATCACGTAACTGAACGATCGCTCCAGCACCTGGCAGCGGTACGCTTCCTCGATGACGGCGCCGAGGCTGTCTTTCCATTCTTTTTTAAAGCTGTTGGCGTCGATCGATTCGATTCCAGCAATGTCAACGGCGGTCCCGCAAAGGAAAGCGCCGTCGGCGGACTGAAGCTCGTGCGGATCGATGTTTCGTTCTACAACGGGGATATCCAGTTCGCGGCAAATGTTTAACACCACCTGCCGGGTAATGCCGGGGAAAATGTGTCCGGGCGGCGCAGTGTATAACACGCCATCCTTTTCAAGGAAAAAATTGCCCGCCGGGGCGGCCGCAACATTTCCGTTCAGGTCGAGCATCAAGGCGTCATCATAACCCCTTGATTTTGCTTCCGTGGTCGCAAGGATGTTGCTGACATAATACCCCGTAATTTTTCCCTCAACGCGGATGGACGCAGGATCCGGGCGGCGATACGATGAAACGCATACCTTCAGGAGTTTTTCTCCGTGATATTTAGCCCACTTCCAGGTGCCCATCATCAGGTTTACTTCCGGGGTCTGCGTGAGCCTCATATTGGGCCCGCAAAATACAAGGGGCCTCAGATAGGCATCTGTCAGGTTGTTTTTTTCCAGTAACTGATACGCAACCTGTGTAAGCTCCTCCGAATCATATTTCATTTTGATTCCGAGCAGAGAGCAGCTGTTTTTCAGACGTTCAAAATGTTCAAACGCTTTAAATAATTTGACGCCATTTAATGTTTGATAAGACCGGATCCCCTCATAGGCCCCATAGCCATAGTGCAAGGTCTGACTGTATGGGTCGATGCGCGCGTCAACAGCCTTGACGAACTTACCATTCAGAAAGAGGACCGTGTCTTTCGTGTAATACATATTTACAACTGTTAGTTTGTTATCACCTTCATAAAACAAAACCGCCCCGGATTTCTCAGGGGCGGTCATTATTTCATTTTTCAATATCTATACCATGGTTGCCCCCGCGGGTTTAAAAACGCCGCTTACTACGACGACAAGCACAAGAGCCAGATTTCCCACGTTTGCACTGCGGATGAATTGCTTTGTCATATCGCCGAACCTTGTCATAATGTTTTGCAACTCCACAATTTTCACGAATAATCGATTACTATTCAAGCAAAATTCAGGAAAAATTTGAAATCTGAAGTTAACGAATGTTAGGTAGAAATCTCTAATGAAGGAAGCAACGGTAATACCGGGCACGCGCGAATGCGTCGCAGGCGGATGGAAGAGCGTCATCGCGATGATGACTCTGATCATACCGTGACGGAGAAGTGCGCTGGAATTCTGTATCAGACCTTGCTCGGGATCTTTAATAGATCGTCCTTCATCCAATGGAAAAGCGAACCGAAGCTCCTTTGAAATTCCGGAAAACGCCTGCGCGGTCGCGTTGGCCTGCGGTCGCCATTGCCATCCTGGCTTATAGTTCCTGCGCCGAAAACGCAGGCAACGGCCGTTACATGCAACCTGAATACTGGAAACAGCAGGCCTTGCAGGACATTCTTCCTCCATGGACAAAATACGCCCGGGATTCTGTCGCCGGCTCCTTGTTCTCAACACTTGATGCGAACTGGAAGCCCGAAGGCGACGGAGCGAAATTTCCCGCCATGATCGCACGGCATTTATTCAGCTACTCCGCCGCCTATCTCATGAGCGGAGAGGAACGGTATTTTGTTATGGCGCGCGACATCAAAACATACCTTCTCTCCTCGGCGTGGGACAGGAAGAATGGGGGATGGTTTAATTCGCTGAGCGCAAGCAGTGATGTACGGGACGACGGCAAATCTGCATTTGTCCAGGTATACGTCACGACGGGGCTGACAATGTACTACTTCGTCACACACGACCCTGCCGTGCTGAGATATATCGACGAGTCGAACGGGCTGCTTGAGAACCATCTCTGGGACCATTCCTCCGGTGGCTATTACGACGAGGCGGAGAATGACTGGACTTTAAAGAATTCAAACAAATCTCTGGGATCCCAGCTCGCGCCCGTATCGGGATATCTTGCTTATCTCTACCTTGCGACCCGCGACCGGAAATATCTTGAGCAGGCCGTTCGAATCACCGATTCGATACTGCGACATATGCGCGATGATAAAACCGGCTGGGTACTCGAGTCATTTGATAAGGACTGGAATTACGTGCAGCCGGCGCGTGGCCGGGAAGAAATAAATGTGGGCCACAATCTCGAAGCCGCCTGGATGTTGTTGCGCCTGCACCTGTTGAACAACCGGCCTGACTACCGGTTGGCCGCCAGCGCGCTTTCAGACAGCATCCATCGATACGGCTTTGAGTCCCAGCACGGAGTCTGGTTCGCCGGCATCGGCAACGATCATCCGCAAGATCACAGCGATTACACATACTGGTGGATCCAGGCCTATGGTAACATGGTCGACCTTTGCTTTGCCGGAGAATTTCCGCACGGCGATCATGTGCGCAACTTCCTCAAGGGTGCCGCGTTCTGGAGCGATCATTTTCTTGACAGGCAAAAAGGAGACACGCACTTCAGTGTTTTCGTCGATGGGACGGTGAAGGATTACCGAAAAGCGAATCAGTTCAAGTCTTCCTATCATAGCATGGAGCACAGCATGCTCAACTTCTTTTACCTCGGATGCCGGATTGATCCGCAGCCCTTTACGTTACATTTCAGGATCACATCGCGAGAAGGACACGTCCTGCATCCGATTCCCATCGAGATCGCCGACATGACGATCCATGAAGTGCGGATCGGCGGGCAGGTTGTTCCCTCTGCTCATGATAGATTTGTTATCCTTCCGAATCTTGAGGACGAGGAAGTTGACATTGCGTTCCTGCCCGCGGGCGCTCAATGACCTGACAAGCGGCTCTGCGATGGTCTGTAATTGCCGGCTGGCATAACGTTTTATTGAAGGGCAGGAAAAACATAGATATGTCTGCATGTAATTTCAGTATTCCATTCTCGGGTACCCCGGGAGAAATTCTCAGCCGCGCGGAAGCGGCCATTCATGATCAGGGAGGACATTTTCGCGGAGATGACACCTCCGGCGTATTCCGGCTTACGGTGCTGGGAAGCGACATCACCGGATCGTACAGTATTTCAGGGCAGGAATTGAGCGTTGCGATCGATTCAAAGCCGTTTATGATCCCCTGCAGCACGATCCAAAGCTATTTGACGAAGTATCTGGAGGCTGTGAGGGTGTAGGCGTACTACAGGTCCGAGCGCCTGAGTTTCAGATAACTGAGATAGTTGAACAGGAAGGTCCAGGCTGTTGCGATTAACAGTGAGCTCACCGTCAGATAATCACGGATCTCCTGGAAAGCGTAACGCTT
>DASVOT010000730.1:0-2671 GCA_036383235.1 Chryseosolibacter sp. | reverse complement strand
AAGGCAACGGAGGGATTGGTATTATTCATCATAATGTTCCAGCCGTTTGCAGAATTGAAATAATTCTGCGTCATCTTCACGTAGTTGAATCCGTTCTGATTCGTCTTGTCAATACCGACAAGGCCAGCGCCGAGCAAAGAGCCCATGGAACAAACGGCTTCATGGAATTCCTTGCTGCCATTCAGCCCCTGCCGTATATCACCAATCGCAGTATAAATGCCGAAAGTATTTTGAGGAAAATTCCGTTTGGCGCTGTCTATCCACAGGAAGGGCATATACTCCCCCTCCAATTTCGGGTTAAAGACATACTGATCGTAGTTAAGAGCCTTCTCGTGCCAATCCGTCATCTTGAATGGCTGCGGCTGATCGGGCATAAGCGCGATCCTGTCGATTACGATCTGCTCAACGGGTTCAGGTTTCGGGTGGCATCCCGAAAGAGATAACAAAAATGCTATGAACAACGCTTTTCTCACGATTTATCCAGTTTAACGCACACTGAAATAATATGCTTCGCCACGGGTATTGATGCCATCTGAAGAATGGCTATAATGACCAGCGCATACTTCAGGGCAAATTCTTCGGAAACATAGGTGGCGAGAACTATAAAGAGGCCAAGGCCAAAAAACCTTCCGACATAAAGCCCAAATTCATGATTGAAGATGTAGGCGAACTCATTTCTCTTTTCGATCTTCGAAACAATATCGATCACCCGCATTTGTGTCGGAAAATAAGCGATATCATGCAGCGGCGTGAAAAGCACTTTGCACAGAACGAAAACGACAACGCCAAACGCTGAATACAGAACGCCATTCGCGATTGTGCCAATCAGGAAGATGGTGAGGCCTGCTATGAAAATATAGATGCGATCCGAGGGTTTTGTCGTACGCCCTAACAGATACAGCAGCACAGCGGTCGCCACTCCACTTATCCCCTGCACCAGACCCAATGACCCCTCATTCCCTACCAACCGCATAATCAAAATCGCAGGCGCAGTAACAAGATATCCCTGCGCCAGACCTTTGAGGCCAGCGAGCACAAGCATTTTACGCCAGAGAGAATGAAATTTGAAAAACAGGAATTGCCTGAGCTCGGGTTTCTTAAAATGCTCCCGATGAATAACAATACTGGAAAAGATGGTCAGGACGAATACGCCAGCCGTCACAATGCGGTACGCAGTATTAATGTTACCGCCGAACCATCCCGCGCTATCGGCGCTGGCGAGAAACGCTCCAACTCCGAGTGGTACGATGATGTACGTGATCGTATAGAAAAAAGTCTCGAGTCCATAATAGTAATTCCGTGAAAGATCATGGGTGGTGTTCAGCGCGAGGAAATCGCGATTGGCCCAAAAAAAACCAAATGAACAACCCATTAACAGACCGGCAATGCCGACACCAGTCGGCGAAAGACCCTGAAGGCTCATCATCAGTAGCATGGAGAGCCCGCTGAGCAACATTCCAAAGCTGTAGAGGTGGGAAATTTTCACCCGATTGAGTAAATAACCATTTACAAGGAAGGTAATGGGTATGCCGGTATACACCGTTAATTGATACAACGCAACAATAGCCGGATCATTCGAACTGCGCATGATATAGGCCCCGACAAATATTTCGATCACAGGAAGCACAAACGCATACAGCATGTTCGTCACCAGGAGAACACGCGTGGGACGAGGGAGCAACAGGAAAACATCATACTCCCGTGTTGGTCTTTTGAGCCATGCCGTTACCGTTGCCATTTTACGTGGTTAAAAGTGAATCGAGAATCTTCGCGATCGAGAGTTCGGCACCACAGATGACCTCATCACTGGCGCCATAATACATATGAATCCTGTCCCCTTCCACGACGTGGCCATTGGTGAAAATAACCTGCCCGAAAAAACCCGTCATCTCATATCCGGCAGAGGGGACCATGATGGGTTCGCTGCTTCGGGCAATTACGCGTGAGGGATCATGCAAGTCGAGCAATAATGCACCCAGGCAGTACCGGTTTTCTTTGTCGGCACCGTGATAGATCTCCAGCCACCCTTCGGATGTTTTGATGGGGGAGGCGCCCGCTCCGACACGGACGCTGTCCCACATCATACTACGCGTAGTGGCGATACATTTATGATTTCCCCAATGAAGGAGGTCCGGCGATTCAGCAAGCCAGATGTAGTTGCCGCCCAGCTGCGGGCTGCTCGGACGATGTAATGCGTAATATTTGCCATTGACTTTTTCCGTGAACAAGGCGCAGTCCTTGTTGTGCGGCGGCAGGATCATTCCCATCCGGTCAAACGTCTTCCAATCCTTTGTCCTGATCAACCCAACCCCTACCCCCATGTGAGACACCATTGTATAAGTAAGGTAGAAGGTTCCCTCTATCTCCGCGACGCGGCAATCTTCAATGCCATAAGCTTCTAACACATCCCTTCCATGAATCGGACCGTATTCAGGTGATTCCTGAAATGTTCTCCCATCGTCGCTGCCTACTAACCGGAAGTGAGATAAAGTCGTGAGGTAATCTTTCCCCTTATAATTAAGGATGCGGGGATCGGAAAAATCAAGATTCGGGTCGTGTGTGGCGAATCTGAGAATCTCGATCTGGCCATTCTGATTGTATACCGGGAAGGACACCTGTCCCTCCACTTGTTCGGGACGTTCCGCTACGCGCAACAGAAGCCACGTCTTAT
>DASVOT010000729.1:0-12099 GCA_036383235.1 Chryseosolibacter sp. | reverse complement strand
CTCCCGTCGAGGTCAGCCCGGCCAATGTAGCCTTCTCCCGAGTTCGCCCAGTAGATTTTCTTTCCCACATAATCAATGGCGACACCTCGGTTGAATTGTCCGGTGGGCACAATGATCTCGTTTGACGTGCCCGCGAGATTGTTCCTGTAAATACGCGATGTGGCATAAAACAGGGGATAAGTCGGGTTTGCGTGGTAATAGGCGATACCGTTGGGGTTCAGGGCAAATTCGGTATAAACCGTTGTTGCGGAACTCAGATCTGATGCGATTACGCTTCCGATCTTGTCATTGTTTGACGGACCATTCTGGTCGCCCCAGTAAATGCGGTCCTGGCCGAAGACTGTTGATAACGATAAAACAAGCGCTGATAACAGTAAAAAGGTCTTTCTCATAGCCGGTTAGATAGACGGGAAATTTAAAACTATTTCGCGGACATATCAACCCGGCGACTGACAGTTCCTACACTGAAAGCTTTTACGGGGTATTGAGGGAATAGACAGTTTCGACGGGGCGTTCAGGCGCCGGATTGCCTTGCTGGAGGCTCAGCCGGCAGGCGGCTCTCAGGGAATAGTCGAGCTGCATGAATTCGGTTGCTTTCGAAACGGAAAGGACGCGTTCGAATTTCTTAAAGTACTGTCTCCTTACCTGTGCCAGGTAACAATCGTTTTTTAGGAGCAGACGCGAGAGCATTTGTTTCTGCTTATCGTTGAGGTCACCCGAATGATGCTCATAGAGTGCCATGACCTGAAAGTATTCCAGTTCCAGATATTCAATGGCGCGGCAATAGGATTCATAGACGGTCCAGAAGGGCGCCTTCTGGAACTCCTCCAGATGCAGGTCCCTCTGAATGGTCTTCCGCTGTTCGGCTTGCCATTTCCGGTATTGGAAGCTGGAAGAATCGGTTGTCCGTCTCTGTGCGCCCGCGGTGAAAGGAGCGGCGAGCATTGAAAAAGTCAACGCCAACACGATGAAAGGTTTCATGTCAATGCGATCATTGAACTAAATTCATCTTCAATTGTCTGCAAGTAAATGACGAATGTCATCGCAAATCGAGACATTTTGCCGCCTGCGACGGTTGAGTATCCCCGGATCAGACCGATTACTTTATCTGCCACCTGGTCAACGGAATCCCGGAACCCTTGCTACCGCATCCTGCGAAATCGAAGAACGGAGGCGGATCGATTCTCCGCGGCCTGCACAACCTTTTCCTGCATCCTTGTATCCATACTTCCCGGTTCGAACAAGATCATCTTTACGGGATTCGCGGGTTGCTTCTGCTCTTCCTCCACGCATCTGGTGAACTGGCTTAAAGCCGCTTTGGAACTGATGTAGCAGCTTAAGCCGTCGTAAATCTTTTTCGACGCGGTCGATGAAATATTAATGATTGTTTTTTTTACATCCAGGTGCGATAAACTTCTGACGAAACTCGAGGTAAAGATGACGGGCGCCAGCAAATTCACATTAAATGTTTTGATGATCTCGTTCTCATCGCAACGGTCGATCGGCCTGATCGGGTCGATCCGGCCCGCGTTGTTGATAAGCGTGATTGATTCGATATCTTCCCCGCGGATTTCTTCCAGGATATGCTGTAACGTTTCATTTGCTCTGCCAATGTTGCTCAGGTCGCAGGGTATGTAGGACAACCTGGTGCCGTTCCCTTCGGAAAGAGTGATAAGGTGCCGGCTGAAGGTCCTCGACAGGCAATAGATCTGGTTATTTTCTCCAAGCAGTTTTTTGGCGACGGCTTCTCCCAAACCGCGTGACGCTCCTGTAATAATGTAAAAATGCATGTCCTTATTTCCGGGGATATTAAAATTCAATCAACGTCCGGTTCCGACAGGTATCGGATTCAAAGGGACAGGTCAGGAAACGCGCTTCGGAAACGGTCGCGAATCGTTATTCGTCATTCTGAAGGACGTCTATACCGTTGCTTACAAGTAACTTATCGCGGTGGAAGCGCCTGAGGTCCGCGCCGACCATGTCGCGGACAAGATCCTGCACGGAATGTTTTGGCTTCCAGCCGAGTTTTTTCTCCGCCTTCGACGGGTCGCCGATCAAGAGCTCGACTTCAGTCGGCCGGAAATACGACGGGTCGACGGCGACAACGACTTGTCCGGGCGGCACATAATAATCCGGATCGGTGCTGGCGACCACCCTTGCCACTTCAGCTTTTCCTTCCCCTTCGAACGCTATTTCAATTCCCGCCTCGGCAAACGCCATGCGCGCAAACTGGCGGACCGTGGTCGTTTTTCCGGTTGCAATCACATAATCATCGGGCTCATCCTGCTGAAGCACCCTCCACATGGCTTCTACATAATCTTTGGCATGCCCCCAATCGCGCTTGGCGTCCAGGTTGCCGAGATAAACTTTTTCCTGCATCCCCAGGGCGATGCGCGCTACGGCCCTTGTTATTTTACGTGTAACGAACGTTTCACCGCGCAAAGGTGATTCGTGGTTAAAAAGAATTCCGTTGCAGGCAAACATCCTGTAGGCTTCACGGTAATTTACGGTGATCCAGTAACCGTAAAGCTTGGCCACCGCATAGGGCGATCGCGGATAAAATGGTGTGCGTTCCGATTGCGGCACTGCCTGCACCAAACCGTATAGTTCAGAAGTCGAGGCCTGGTAGATACGCGTTTTTGACGTCATTTTCAGAAGCCTTACCGCTTCCAGTATCCTGAGTGTTCCAAGCCCGTCTGAGTTGGCTGTATATTCTGGAACATCAAAGCTCACTTTCACGTGAGACATCGCGCCAAGGTTATAGATCTCGTCCGGCTGCGCTTCCTGGATGATCCGGATGAGATTGGACGCATCTGTCAGGTCGCCGTAATGCATTTTAAAACGGATACCTTTTTCATGCGGGTCCTGGTACAGATGGTCGACGCGTTCTGTGTTCAGCAGTGAACTCCGTCGCTTGATGCCGTGAACCATGTAGCCTTTTTGAAGAAGTAACTCGGCCAGGTAGGCGCCGTCCTGGCCCGTGATGCCTGTGATAAGAGCTGTTTTCATGTTGATAATTGTCGACGGCAAGGTTGTAAGGCACCAGAGGCCTTTCAATGACTTCCGTTGGTACCGGCGATAATTGTTGTCATCCAATACTGCCGGTTCGACGGATACATGTTCTAATGAGTAAAGTTTCCGCCCGTGGTGATGCCGGTCATTTAGCGGCCCTTGTCTGCGGAATATTTTTGAAAGCATTTTAAAATCAAACCGAGCTGTCATGGAAGAAAGATATTACCCACGATTTCTCAGGACGTTGTTATGCGCCGGCGACGCAGTCCTCCTATACATAGCCTTTTTTATTGCCAGACAGCTTAACCTGTTCAGCGGGTTTGAAGACGACCTGACTTCCTTTTATTTGATCTTCGCTTTCAGCTGGATCGCAACGGCGTTGTTTTCCCTTACTTACGAGATCAGCAGGTACAGCCTGATGCGAAGTATCGGCATCAACCTGGCCACCGCGCTCTTGTTTCATTTTCTCATGATCGCCGGCGTGCAGGCATACTTTGAAATAGTCAGGTTAGATTTGAAAGCGCTGCTCGGCCTTTACCTTGTCTCCGGCACGATCCTGGCTGCGTCGAGGGTGGCGTACAAGCTGATTGGCAAATTTATCGAGTTCTCCGGCTTCGATGTCCGCAAGGTCGTCATTGTGGGAACCACCCGCTCGGGACGGGCACTCTATGATTTTTTTACTTCCGGAGGCCCTTCCGGTTATATCTTCAGGGGGTTCTTCGACGACTATCCCAATCCCCTGATCGTAAACCGCAAGCTTGTCAAAGGGACGATCGACGACCTGATGACCTATTGCCAGCAGGAAAGTATCGATGAAATCTATTATACGCTGCCCCTGGCGCACGGCGACCTGCTCGACAGACTTTCAAAGTTCGCCGACGACAACTGTATTTACTTCCGCATCGCTTCCGACTTCAGCGAGGTGGTGCGCAACAGCCATAATGTATACCTCTATAATTCGGTTGCCGTGTCCACCACCCGGAAGGAACCTCTGAGGATCGGGGTGAATGCGGCAGTGAAGAGAATCTTCGATGTTGTATTCTCATCCATTGTGATCTTCGGCATTTTTCCTTTCATCGTGCCCTTCATCGCCTTGGCTATCAAGCTTGATTCGCCGGGTCCTGTGATTTTCAAGCAGCTCAGGCCGGGGAAGCGGAATAAACTCTTTGACTGCTACAAGTTCCGTACGATGCGCGTGAACAACAGCACGGAACGAATGGCCACAAAGAATGACAGCCGCATCACAAAAGTGGGCGCCTTTCTCCGGAAAACGAGTCTGGACGAGCTACCCCAGTTTGTAAATGTCCTCCTCGGCAGTATGTCTGTCGTGGGCCCTCGGCCGAACCTCGTCAGCCAGCTCGAGGAGTACTCCCGGACCCTCCGGAAATATAAGGTCAGGCATTTCGTAACCCCCGGCATCACGGGCTATGCGCAGGTTAATGGATACCGGGGCGAAATAAAGGAAAAAGGATCCATGGAGAAACGCGTCGACATGGACGTGGCCTACATGGAAAACTGGAGTCTGATGCTCGACGTCAAGATCATCCTTCAGACCATGGGAAAGATTATCCATGGCGATAAACAGGCGTACTAGGCCCCGGCATCGCAAAGCCCCGACGCCGGTTTTATTGCGGTAGTTTTTTTGCGAGCAACCCGCGTTTATCGTCCGCCCGGCCTTTCGGGGTGAGCGCGGCACGCAGCAACCTTTTAATCCTTCCTCCGATTACAAAGGGATAGATTCGCAGGTAGTAACCAGCCCAGGCGACGACGAATGCAAGTATTCCCAACAACAAGCGTTCGGTGTGCGACGCAGATGAATAAATCGAAGGTCCGAACGCGATTTCCCTGAATGCGTCAATGGGAATTTTCAGATAAGGATATTTTCCGGCGAATGCTGAGTCGCCTATCAGCCGGGCATACCGTTCAAAATCACGGGAAGACCCTCCGAAATTCTTCCGGTACCCGGTGAAATCCAGTTGTGTGATTTTGCCAGAAAAGGCAAGGGCGGCAACGAAATGCCAGTCGCTGCCGATAGCCCGGCGCATGCGGATGCCCCGGGCTATTTGAGTGTGCATCAATCCGTGGAAGACGCCACCGTATATTACTTTTGAATAGAAGGCAATGACACGGAACATCCGTGACTTCTGGTGAAAGCTGAAGCCCTCCTCAACGACCGACACGTTGCCGTTCAGCCCGTATTCGATTTTGCCAGAGACCAGTGAATGGCCGGGATTATCTTCCAGGTAGCGCACGTATCTCCTGAGCGCATCAGTTGCCAGGGTGTCATCGTCGGCCAGCCACATGAAATATTTTCCCTTCGCATGACGCAGCAAAAACTCGAAGTTGGCCAGCATCCCGATATTCTTCTCATGGTGGTAATATTTCGCCTGACGGTATCTCTTCAGCACGTCCAGGCAAACCCAACCGGTGTTATCCGTTGATGCATTATTTGAGATAAGGATTTCCAGGTTGGGATAACCTTGCCCGGCAATGGACTCAAGCGCCTTTGCCAGTCGCGCGCCGCCGTTAAAGGTGGGGATCCCGATGGTGACAAGCGGCCATGCCTGCTGTTCGCTTGCGATCCGGTTTTCAGGTTGCGCCGGGAGACCACACTGAAATTTCGTGTTCTCAGGCCTGATGCCAGGCGGCAGGGCATGCGTGGCAACCGCCTCCTCGTAAAGCCGGAGCAACAGCGCATAATTTGTTTCCGGCGTATAGTCCCTCAGGTAGGTCGATCTCGCATTGCGGGAGAGCGTTTCTGCCAGCGCCGGGTCCTTTGCCAAATGGTTAATGGCGCGGCAAAGATCTTTTGCGTCCCCGGCCCGGAAGTGCAACCCGTTGATATGATCGGTGACGATTTCGGCCATGCTGCCCAGCTTTGAAGCGATGACTGGCGTGCCTGTGCAAAAGGCTTCGAGGATCGTGATGGGAAGCCCCTCAAACCATGTCGAACAGAATATCAGCGCCCTGCATTTTTTCAGAAGCGAGACCACCTGCGTTTTGTCCTGGAAACCGAGATAGCGTACGTTGGAGAAACGGCGCGCAGCATTCTCAACTTCAGCCTCAAGCGGACCCCCTCCCACGATCGTGAGGCTGAATTCGCCGGATGAAGCTGCCTTCAATAGCGTTTGAATTCCTTTTTCCGGGGTAAGGCGCCCTGCGTAGAGAAAGAAATCCGCCCGTGACGGTTCTCCCGTGCCGTAATCCTTTACGAAATTGGGTTTAAGCGCGAACTTGTGCGGCGGTATGCCGAGAGCCGACCGCTCGAATTTGTTTCTGGCAAACTCGGTTAATGCAATATACCGGTCGATGCGCCGCTTCCAGGTGCCGGTCACATGGTGAAAAAAAGTCATCGTTGCGATGGCTGCCGTCTGCCACCTTGAATCCCGGTATACTCCTTTCCATATCGCGTCGATAGGAAGAACACTACGGATGCTCCGCTCGTAGATTCCATTCCTGAAGTAGAGTGTGGCGCTTGGGCAGATCAACCGGAAATTGTGAAGCGTAAGGATGACTGGAATGCCGTGTTTCCGGGCTGCAAAGAAAATGGACGGAGAAGCCAATACAATGAAATTGTGCACGTGGATTACATCCGGCCGGAAAGACGTTATCTTTTCCTCGACGATCTTCCTGCTTGACCGATTGTATACGACTCCCGTGGCTGCAGACAGCTTGTCCTTCCAGGTCTTAATTTTATTATTGTCGAAAAGCAGTTGTTCCACATGGTGGCCGTGCTCCCGGAGAAGGTCGGCTTCCGATTCGAAAACGTAATCCTCCCCGCCTCGGTACTGGTAGCGGTTGTGTATCTGGAGAATTCTCATACTCTTTCGATCGCGTGCTCCGGCGCGGATAGTTCGCGGAGCAAGCCGGCATGATGCAGCTTTGCCGCCGCGGTGGCGATGGTGCTGAAATCCAGAGAAGACGACTGCGCAATGTCGAGGAGGGAGTGTTTCCCATCCGAGAGGTTCAGCGCCCACAACAAAGCCAGTTGATATTCCTTGACATTATTCTCCCCTCCCAGGCTACTGTACAAACCGTATCTGCCCAGTTGGGGCTCGCATTTAGGACGGAGGTTCAGGTAGTATCTGTTCTGCTCGACAAGCTCAAGGATGTGGATGAAGGTGCGCAGTGATTCGGCAAGCGTATGGGGATCCACCAGGTCGAGGTTGTCCGCCGACGTATGGTATTCGGGATACTCACCGTACGGCGTCCTGGTGAGACATCCGACGGGTAGATTAAATCCCGGTGAACAAAACTGCCGTTCATCGTAGCCGTAGGGCTCGAAGTTCTTGATTTTGTTCGCGCGGTTGTCTTTGGTGAGCACATACTCCGCCACCTGGTCTATTTCGGCGTCGCCAATTCTCGATTTTTTATAGGTAAATGCTCCGTCAAGTCCGAGCAGTGCGGCGATCAGCCCGTGTTTTATCCTGCGCACGTGCAGTTCATTCACGGCGAGCCAGGTGATGGCGCCGATGGTTCCCGGGATAAAGAGAAACCGGTAAGTATACTTTCTCTTTTGGTTCTGCAAATGGAGGGCCAGGTGCGCCGCTACGCTTATCCCGGAGAGGTTGTCGTTACACAGCGACGGATGACAGATGTGCGTGGAGATCAGAACCTCCTCCTGCGACTTACCCTTGAGGACCAATTCCCCGTATGAGAGGTGGCCAGCCTCCAGGGAGGAATCGATCCATACTTCATAGGTGTCATCTTCCAGGGATTTCAGCTGGTTGTGGCTCATGCAGAAACCCCAGTCCTCGTGGTAATAAGAGGTGCGGTACGGCACCCAGTCCGGGTGCTCCGGAAGCGTGTGCACATGCTTGCGCAGCTCGTCAAGGGAAACCATCGCCTTCACAGGTGCGCTGTAGTTGACGACGTGAAGGTTGGAGTTTTTGAAATCGACGATCGTTTCCCCGCGGGAATTCCGGATCCATGCTGCGCGGATATTCCATTCTTTGGGTATCTCCCAGTCGAAAACCTTTGTCCCCGTCGGAATGGTGAGGATACTGAGCGGTATGATTTTCTGGAGGCGCTTCAGGGTCTCCACGGTGCCGGCGCCGGTTATGCTTCGGCAAATTGGGTAGAGGTTGCGCATCAGCTCGTGCATCGCCTCGCCTTCACGGGCGGGAACCTGGCGAAGCTCCGGTTGCGATAAGGTGGTGGCGCTTTTCATAACATGCCTATTTGCCGGTGCCCACCTGCGATGTTGTGGGCAGCAGAATGTCGGGGTATTCGAACGGTGAAAAGTTCTTGTCTTTTTCCGCGATTGCTTCGACGGCGAACGGCAGTCGGATGTCGAAGGCCGGGTCATCCCACCTGAAGCCGCGGGCGGACTGCGGGTTGTAGAATTCCGTCATCTGATAAAATACCTGCGAATCGGGGGTGAGGGTAAGGAACCCGTGGGCGAAAGATTTAGGAATATAGAGCTGGATCCGGTTTTCAGCGGAGAGCTCGACTTTGATCCATTGCTTGTACGTCGGCGACTCTCTGCGAAGGTCCACGATATAATCGAGGATCGCGCCCTGCGTGCAGCTGACAATCTTGTCCTCTTCATAGGGAGGTGCCTGAAAGTGCATGCCCCTGAATGTCCCCCTCTTTTTGTTGTACGAGAGATTGCACTGTACGAAGATTGGAAACAGGCCGTGTTCGGCGTATTCCTTCAGGCAAAATGATCGCGCGAAGAACCCTCGCTCGTCTTCAAGCCTTTCCGGCCTGATGATGAATGCGCCCTTCAGTTTGGTTTCCTCGAAGATCATAGCTAGGATAATATTGCTTTTCTCAGGTAGAAGGCTTCCGCATATCGCGTCGCCGACTCCACACCCCTGATCCGCATGAGCGCGAGAAATGTTTCCCGGTCGAACCAATGTTTGGTCGACTGGGAAACAAAGCACTTGAGAATAGCCCGAACTTTCTGACCGGCGGTGTCCTCACCTACCGGCACAAAAAAACACGGGTTGCCGATATCCCCATCGTATTTCTGGATTTCATATTCGAGGATCAGGTGATCGCGGAACGTATTCCAGGTCAGCTCATTGATGAGGCGGTGGTCCTGGTGCAGGTCGTGCCGATAGTGCGTGAAAATGACATCGGGCTGGTACGTCGCTTTGAGCGCTTCGAAGTAATTCTTCACCTCGACGCGTTGCTGCGGAAGGACACTGTCCTTAAAATCCTTAATGATGATGCTCTTGCTTTTCACATTCTGAAGAAAAATCTCCGCGCATCGATCTGCTTCCGCCCTTCTTTCTGCCGTGGAGGTAAATACGATCCATTGAACGTGTTTGATGTCAAGCTCGTTCGCCATCCGCAACACTGTTCCTCCGCAACCGATTTCAATGTCATCGCAATGCGCGCCCAGGAAAAGCAGGTTGAGCGGTCCCTTCCTATCCAGCGTGAACGGAAGCATTGCTACGAAACCTGTTGAAGTTCTTCGGCCCGCCAAACTTCCCAGGGCGTATTGCCTTTGGCATACATGTCGTCGAGCATTTGTTTTTCCTTGAAAGTATCCATCGTCAGGAACGTGCCCCGATAAGGATAGGCGCGTAATTTATTGCGGGCAATGAGGCGCTTAAAAGGTTGCTCCACCAGCTCTTCACCGGCGTTGATATAACTGAAGATCTCGTTTCGGAAAATAAAATAGCCGGCGTTGATGCTCAGGCCGGCTTTCGCCAGGGAATTGATATCGCTTACATGGTTATTTTCACTCAGGGTCACGACGTGGAAACTCTGGCTCGGCTGAGAAGCCATAAACATCCCTATGTCATCGGAGGTTTTGAACTGTTCGATCATCTCGGGAAGCGGAAGATCGGTGAGGCCGTCCGAGTAGTTGGCCAGAAACATTTCTTCGCCGTCAAGGTATTTCTCGACAGCCTTCAGCCGTTGGCCGATGTTCGAGTTGATGCCGGTATCTACGAAAGTAATGGTCCAGTCATCGATGTCCTTGTGTAACAGATTAAGGCTGTTTCCTCCGCGGGAGAACACAAAGTCGTTCGAGACGTATTCGCTGTAATTGACGAAGTAATCTTTGATGGCATCGGCTTGATAGCCGAGACAAAGGATAAAATCCTTGTGCCCGAAATGGGCGTAGTACTTCATTACATACCAAAGGATAGGGCGGTAGCCAATCGGGACCATCGGCTTTGGAATTTTCTCCGAATATTCCCGCAAACGCATTCCCTGTCCGCCGCAAAATAAAACTACTTTCATAGGTGATGAATTAAAATTAAAAGATCTTCCGCCGATTCATTCTATGTGATGACTGTCTTGATCGAACATGGTCGTAAAGCTAGCAAGGAGACGAAAATGCCGGCAATGACAAAACATGAAGCACGCGATGATTGATGTCATTCAGCTCCGCGCTTTTCATATTTCTATCGCCTGCGCTTCGCATACCTCCAATTCCGGAATGGGCACTACGAACTTTCCGCCCCAGCCGCCGATGTAGGAGAGGCTATCCATAATCTCATCCTTCAGGTTCCAGGGAAGGATCATGACGTAATCCGGTTTGGTCCTGCGGATCATTTCAGGATCGTAGATCGGGATCAGCGTTCCGGGCAGATAATTCCCGTGCTTGCGCGGATTCCGGTCGACGGTGTAATCGATGAAGTCGGTCCTGATCCCGCAATAGTTCAGAAGGGTGTTCCCCTTGCCGGGGGCTCCGTAACCAACAACCGTTTTTTTCCTGCGCTTCGCCGTGATGAGAAACTCGAGGATCTTTCTTTTTGTTTCTTTTACATTTTCTGAAAAGCGCTCATAGTAGCGCAGCGTGCTGACGCCTGCTCTGCTCTCCTGCTCCCTTAGCTGGCCGACGCCGGAAGAGACGACGGTTCCCGCGTATTCCTTGTGCCTCGCGTATATCCGGATGGATCCGCCATGCGTGGAAATTTCCTCCACGTCAAACAACACCAGACCATGATGGGCAAATATCTTCTCCACCGTGGTGAAAGATAAGTAGGAGAAGTGCTCATGGTAAATGGTATCGAACTGGTTGCCTTCCACAAGCCTCAGAAGGTGCGGAAACTCCATTGTAATGACGCCGTCCGGCTTGAGCATGATTTTCATCGCCGACACAAAATCATTGATGTCAGGAACGTGCGCCAGCACGTTGTTGCCGATCAGGAGGTCCGCTTTATGATAGCGGCTTATCAGCTGATGGACCGTTTTGTTTCCGAAGAACTTCATCTCGGTCCTGATTCCCTTTGATCTTGCTTCTTCGGCGACCGCGGCGGCTGGTTCGACACCTAAAACCGGTATCTGCTTCTCGGCGAAATATTGCAACAGGTAGCCGTCGTTGCTCGCCAGTTCAACCACCAGGCTCTTCTCCGAAAGCTGAAAACGGTCAACCACTTTTTCTGTGTATTCGCGGGAGTGCAGCAGCCATGAATCGGAGTAGGATGAGAAATATTTGTAGTCTTTATAAATTTCCTGGGGCGAGACAAATTCTTCCAGCTGCACGAGAAAACATTTTTCGCATACATACACATGGAGCGGATAGAAGGCTTCCATTTTTTTCAGGTCGGCGGGCTTGAGAAAATCTTCGCATAAAGGTGACATTCCCAGATCGACGAAAGTATGTCTCAGCGGTGTTTTACAAAACCGGCAGATGCCCTGCAGCGGCGCGTTTTCCTTTTCCATATAGATTGAACGTTATAGAAGAGATTGGATTTCGTTTTGCCGAGCGCCGGCCGTTACGGGGCTTTCGGTGTCTTGATATGCCTGGATTTGCTCAATGGTAAAATCGATGAGATTCGCCTCGTTTTGGTTCCAAAGGGAATACCATTCCACTGTATGGCGGACGGTCGTATCAAAATCCCACCGGGGAAGCCAGTTCAGTTTGTGATAAGCTTTGTCTATTGAAAGGTTCAGCAGGGAAGCTTCATGGTGGACGACATCTGGCGGGGTCGCCGTCCAGCTTCCGCGTCCCCAATGCCGGATTATACGGTCGACCAGCTCTGCTACCGGCTTGTTCGAGCTGACGTTTGGACCAAAGTTGAAAGGCCCGCAAAATTCGCCAAGGTCCTGACGGGAGGTATCCAGTATGACCGCGCCCAGTTGCAGGTACCCATCCAGAGGTTCCAGCACATGCTGCCAGGG
>DASVOT010000728.1:0-2657 GCA_036383235.1 Chryseosolibacter sp. | reverse complement strand
TCCTGAGCAAACAACATCCTGATCATCGGCGGCTTGCTTTCCATCTTCGTGTCGGCGGTCTACATTCTGCGGGTCAAAAACCTGAAGCGCATGCTGGCCTATTCGGGCGTCGAACACATGGGTATCGTCATGCTGGGCGTCGCGGCGGGAGGCACCGGTTATTATGCGGCCATCCTGCACCTGGTCCTGCATTCCTTCGCCAAACCCGCCCTCTTTTTCCAGGTTGACCAGGTCTACAGGATCTACCGCAGCAAAAGCATTTACGACATCGGAAATTATTTTGCCTACAATACACCCGGCGCCCTCGTACTGCTCTTCGCCTTCTTCATCATCACCGCGATGCCGCCATCGGGATTGTTCATCAGCGAATTCCTCATTTTCCGTTCCATGTTCCAATCAGGGAGCGTCTGGCTGCTCGCGTTCGTGCTGCTGCTCCTGACCCTGATCATCTGGTCGCTGGGAAGAAACATTTTCAAAATGCTGTTTATCAAGACGGTCGGCTTTAAAGACGATAATTTAAGGAAGATCCCGTTCGTTGAATCCCTTAGCCAGTTCATACTGCTCGCGCTGGTGGTCTATCTCGGATTGAATCCACCCGCCGGCATCGTGAACCTGATCAATGAAGCCACGCAATATTTGCCAAAAGAGATATGAGTCAATCCGTCACCATAACCAATAACCAGACCGTTGAACTGAGCCGGATCCCTCTGCTGACGTATGACGACTTCCTGGTGTTCAATACCGGCTTGCTTCAAAACGAGAGCAACCATTGTGTCAATTATTTTGGCTTTCCAGACAAAGGAAAGCTGAAGCTCGTCTGTTGTGTTGCCAACGATGGCAATGCCACCCTCGCTGTTTCAAGCACCGAAGTTGACGCGACCGGCGTGTATCCCTCGTTCACGGCCCGTCAGTCCGGCTTCCATATCTTTGAACGTGTGCTGCATGAGAGCTTCGGGATGTCTTTTCACGATCATCCGTGGCTGAAACCCGTGCGGTATCCCGCTGACCGGTTCGACAAAAGCTCCGGCGTCCGGAACTATCCTTTCTACGAGATAAAAAGCGAAGAATTGCACGAGGTCGGGGTCGGTCCGATCCACGCAGGGATCATCGAACCCGGGCATTTCAGGTTCATCTGCGACGGCGAGCAGATCCTTCACCTTGAGATTCAGCTCGGATACCAGCATCGTGGTGTGGAGCAGCTTTTTGTCAGCCATAAAAAACTGTCGCAGGCCGCGCTGCTGGCGGAATCCATTGCAGGCGACAGCGTTGCCGGTCACGCGACGGCTTTTGCTAACCTCTGGGAGGCGTTGTCGGGTTTCTCGGCTACTCCCGGTATGCGCTTCGCCCGAACTGTAGCCATAGAGTTAGAACGGATGGCCATCCATACGGGCGACCTCAGCGCCATTTGTACGGATATCGGATACCAGCTCGGCAGTGCCGTATTCGGAAGACTCCGCACGCCGCTCATCAACTTCTTCCAGGAGTGGTGCGGTAACCGCCTGGGAAAAAGCCTCATCCGGCCCGGGATCAACCCCTTTCATTTCGGGCAAGCGCTGGCTGAAAGGCTGGAGGAATTGTTCAGCCAGTATGAACGCGACTTCGACGAGATCTGGAAAGAATTCCACACACTGCCCAGCGCGTTGGGGCGCCTGGAGAAAACCAGCGTCATCACGAGAGAAGTCGCGGCCGGCATCGGCGCCGTGGGAATGGCGGCCCGGGCCGCGGGCCTGATGCGCGATATCCGAACGACACATCCCCACGATCTCTACAGTGAATTCTCGCCCATCACCATTGTGAAACACCATGGCGACGTGTACAGCAGGGCAAAACTGAGACACGACGAAATCGTGCAGTCGCTCTACTACCTGAAGCGGATCATCCGCAAGCCGCCGGCGGAAGACGGAAAGCCGCTGCCCTTGTCGCCTTTGAAACCCCGCAGCCTGGGCATCTCCCTGACAGAGGGATGGCGCGGCGAGATCTGCCACTGCGCAGTCACCGATGAGAACGGAAACCTAATCCAGTACAAAGTCAAGGACCCCTCCATGCACAACTGGCTCGCCTTGGCCGTTGCCGTGCGCAACAACGAGATTTCCGATTTTCCCATAACAAACAAAAGTTTTGACCTGAGCTACTGTGGACACGACCTTTAAAAAAAAGCCATGATAGGAAACCTGAAAATTCTGAAACACCAGGGAAAGCAGTACATACCCGATGTCACCAGGGCGGAAGTCCCCGGGGTGTTCCGCGGTGTTCCCGAAATCACCGGGGCCGACGTTGACGCGGAGGCGCTGAAAGATCTCTGCCCGACGGGCGCCATTGGCACTGTTCCCATCAGCATCGATCTCGGCAAGTGCGCCTTCTGCGGAGAATGCGCCAGGGCTTTTCCGCAGAAAATAAGGTTCACAAAGGATTACAAAATGGCGACAAACAACCGGGACGGCCTGATCATCCGCGAGGGCCCGAAGCGGAATATTACCGTCGAGCCTGCGCTGATCAGGAAAGAGATTGCAGGCTTTTTCAGCGGCTCGCTGAAACTGCGGCAGGTATGCGCGGGTGGCGACGGCAGCAACGAGCTTGAACTCAACGCATGCGGAAATGTAAACTTTGACATGGGACGTTTCGGCATTGAATTCGTGGCCTCCCCTCGTCATGCAGAC
>DASVOT010000727.1:0-5289 GCA_036383235.1 Chryseosolibacter sp. | reverse complement strand
TGAAAGCAAGGTACTTGCTTCAGAAATGGAGGCCTCCAGCTCGGTCCTGTTTACGACTGCGGGATCATCATCACCCGAGCACGATGTCATCAGCGCTATGGCCACGAAAAAGGTAGCCATGAGAATCAATTTTACAGTGTGTGTTTTCATATATTTTTTCATAATGTATTGGTAGGTTGTAAATGGTTGTTCAAATTTTTCTAAAGGTTTTCAGGGTCCGGCTCGGCCAGCATACTGATGGTCAGCGTGCACCAATTTGGGGATGATATGCAAGACTCTTTTCAGCATCTTTAATTTCCGATCGCCCGGTTCGTATCCAGTTCTGACTGCGGTATCAGGAACCTACCCTCGTTCTGCGAGTACTCAAAGCCGGTTCCGGCAAGTGCGGCATCTGCAGCTTGCTGTCCATAGCGTATCAGATCGAAGTAGCGGTGAAATTCAAATCCCAGCTCCACCCTTCGCTCATGACGGATAGCCTCCCGCACCGTTTGCTGATTGGTCGAAATGACATCCGGCAACAAGTCCATTGGTATCGCACCAAACCCTGGAAGGTCTTTATCGTACAGGTAGCTTTCACGCGCTCGCTTTCGCACAGCATTCAGGGGGACCAAAGCCTCGGCGGTTTGGCTCAATTCGTTGAGCGCCTCTGCTTTCATCAACAGGATATCCGCATAACGCAGGTAAACATAGTTGAGGCTGGCATCCCCTATGATTGGCTCCTCCTTTTCAGGTTGCGAATGTTTCTTCTGAAGAAATCCCGTGGCCGACCATGCCGGATCGAAATCCTCGCCATTGATCCACTTTTGCCCCGCGCGGCCAACCGTATAATCAAGACGCGGGTCAACGACCTGAGCGGCAGTCGTTTCAAATTCATTCACAAAACCTTGCAACGGCGCATCGAAGAAATACCCATTGTCTTTGAAGGGAGAGAAATACTGATTTAAATAACTTCCTGTTTTCGGAGACTGATTGCTGCGGTGCTGGATTTCAAAAAGAGATTCGCTGTTATTTTGCGTCGAATCAATGAAGTTGTTTTTATAAACATTTTCAAGGCGATAGACTCCAAGGTCATCGATCAACGCGATGGTAGCCAGAGCGTCGTCCCATTTTCGTTGGTATAGATAAGCTTTCGCCAGTAAACCCAAGGCAGCGCCCTTGGTTGCCCGGCCCGCATCAGCACCCGAAGATATTTCCAGTACCGGCACTGCCTCCGCCAGATCTTTCTCAATTTGCGCGTATACATCCTCTGCTGAAGACCTCGGTTTATTGACTTCGCTTTCATTCAACGGCGGATTTAACTTCAGGGGTATATCTCCGAAAATGTTGACGATATTAAAATAGAAATACGCCCGTAAAAACTTCGCTTCACCGAGTATCCTGTTTCGGAGGTCAGCATCCATTTCGATGGCCGTCCCGTAATACAGTAAGTAGTTAGCGCGTGATATCCCCTCATAGTAGCGTTTCCAGATCCTGTCAAGAACACCGTTACTACGGGTGTAACTGAATTCGTCTATAAATTGAATGTCACTCTGATCGCCGGCGCCGCCGCCCTTGGTTGCATCATCGGAGGCAACGTCGCCAATCACCCACAGTTTGTTGTCAGTGGAAGCGAAGGAGGCAGCGTTGTAAACGCCGGTGATCGCAAGTTGCGCATGGGCTTCTGTTTTGTAGAAGGTCTCGCTTGAATATGTGCCCTGAAGATTTTCCTCAAGAAATTCATCGCACGATCCAGCTGTTAGCATCATGATTACTGCAATTATCCTGGTCAGCTTTTTCATGGTGGAATCGTTTAGAAAGTAATAGTTGCACCGATGTTATAAGTCTTTGCCGCTGGATAGGTACCCCAATCCATCCCCATGGCAGTATCACCCTGTCCCAGCGCATTATTGCTTACCGTCATTTCAGGATCCAGGCCTGAGTATTTTGTGTGGGTAAGCAGGTTGGTACCTGATATGTAGATGCGCATGGAGCCGATCCCGTATCGCGCCAGGAAGTCTTTCGGCAGGGAATATCCCAGTTGCACGTTCTTGAGACGCGTATACGATCCATCCTCCAGAAATCTTGACGAATAGATGAGCGCATTATTTCCGGAAGCATCCCATGACGCACGCGGCTGGGTGGTAGATGTCCCCGCCCCGGTCCAGTGCTCGTCGAAATACCGCTGCGTCACGTTGAACGAGCGATAGAAACCTTCGATGTCACGGTTGAGAACAGAAAATATCTTCTGACCATAGGCGCCCTGCAAAAATATCGACAGGTCCAGACCTCTGTAAGCCAAACTTACATTCAGACCCGCCGTGACTTTGGGAATAGGACTGCCCAGGTGTTTACGATCAAGAGCGTTGATCTTGCCGTCGCCATTCTGATCTTTATATTTGACATCGCCGGGGCCGACGTCATTGCTTTGAAAGGCGTGCGTAAAGATGTCGGTTTTGTTTTGAAAGATGCCTTCCATCTCATACAGATAGAAAGACCCGACCGGATATCCCTGCTCGGTGAGTGTGACGTAATCGGAACCGTAAGTTCCTGCCGGGATTGGCGTAGTGACTTTGGTCACTGTATTGTTAAGCGTAGCCGCATTTGCATCAACGGAATACTTAAAATCACCGGCGTTACCGGAGTAGTTCAATAGCAACTCCACTCCCTGGTTTGTTACCTCGCCGTTATTCACCCAAATAAAATGATTGTTACCGGCATCATCCGATCCGCCTGAAGAAGCGATGGGCTGTTTCACCAGGAGGTCATTGGTCTTCTTGATGAAGTAGTCCAGGGAAATTGAAAACTTTCCGCTCCACATTTCAAGGTCGACTCCTGCGTTGAGCTGGTTGCTGGTCTCCCACTTTACCTTACTATTGCCCAGGGCCGTCACAACTGAACCCGTAGATTGAATATTACCCCACGGATAGTTATAGCCGGCATTGATCATATCGGTGAATGGATAATCACCGATCTCCTGATTGCCAATGCTTCCATATCCTGCGCGCAGCAACAGCCTGTCGATCAGATTGCTATTCGTAAGAAAGCCTTCCTTGTCGAGCCTCCAGCCTAACGAACCTGCATAAAAATTTCCCCAGCGATTATCACGGCCAAAACGCGACGAGCCGTCTCTTCGCAGGGTGGCAGATACCAGGTATTTTCCATCGAGGTCATAGTTTACCTTTCCAAAAAACGAGAGCAACGCATTGGCCGACTCGTTTTCATCCGCTGTTCTTTGACCCAGTCCGTTGCCGAGAAAAACCAGATCCGTCGTCTGATCAGGGAAGTTCTTCTCCGCGGCAAACACGTCATATCGCTTCGCTTTGATGGATTCCGTTCCAACCAAAACCGTAAAATTGCTCTTCCCGGATGAAGCTGTATAGTTGGCAAAATTGCTGAGGGTCACCGCGTGGCTCCTGCCGTTTACAACCGAAAGATTGTTGGGGTTGTTGATCCTTTTCAGCGTACCCCAGTTTCGGTCGAAGCGTCGTTGGTTCGAGGTCGTGAAGTCGACGCCCACATAGGATGTGAATTTGAAATTCCTGAATGGCATAATGTCGACGAAATATTGCCCGAAAAGGCGGTCTGCAATGAGCCTGTTGTTGTTGTAAGCGAGCATTCCAACGGGACTGTAGCCGTCACCAAAAAGGTTTGTGTAGAGGTTATCTCCGCCATAATTGTCGCTGGGCTTGTCCGTGAAGTCACCGGTTGCCGTATAGACCGGAATAGCAGGTGTGCGGAAAAACGCATATCTGATCACACTTCCCCCGTTACCGCCCGCGCCATCGCCGGAACTTCCAATGATGTCGGTGGTGGCGTTGGAGATATTCAGGTTCACACCCGTGCGAAGCCACTTCTTCACCTCCGTATCAATATTGAGCCGACTGCTGAGGCGGGTATAATTGCTGCTCTTTATTATTCCTTCCTGGTTGAAATAGTTTGCCGCGATAAAGTATTTCGTTTTGTCGTTCCCTCCCCCGACGGAAAGACTATGGGATTGTAAAACACCAGTCCTGAATATCTCGTCCAGATAATTTACATCCGGAAGATTTGACTGAATCTCTTCAGTGATCAACGGCCGATAAAGTATGGGATCTTTCCCCAGGTTATCACTTGTTGCCGCTGAATTATAGATTGTGACGTAATCGCGTGTATCCGCCATATCGATGGTATTGCCGGGCGATTGTACGCCAACCTGCGTGCTGAACTCGATCTTTGGCGGTCCGCCCTCTCCCGATTTTGTAGTAACGATTACGACACCATTCGCGGCGCGCGCCCCATAGACGGCAGTAAGTCCGGCGTCTTTCAATACCGTAATATTGGCGATGTCTTGTGTAGCGATCGAATTGATATCCAGCGTGGGTATGCCGTCCACGACATACAATGGATTGTTTCCGCTGTTAATAGAACCCGCCCCGCGAATCCGCACGGAAACACCCTCGCCGGGTGCGCCTGTGTTCTGCGTCACGACAACCCCTGGCGCTCTTCCCTGTAACGCCTGATCTATACTTGGTAACGGAAGTTTGCTGATCGATTCGGCGCTTACCGTGGTCACCGCGCCTGTTATATTCCTCTTTTCCTGCGTTATATAGCCCGTGACAACCACCTCCTTCAGCATTCCTGAATCTTCCTTTAACACGATATCAAATTCCCCCTGGCTTCCAATCGCAATCTCCTGGCTCACGTATCCGATGAATGAAATAACGAGGACGGCGTTGCTCAGGTCTTGAGGAACCTGCAACTGAAAAGTTCCATCGGCATCGCTTGAGGTACCCATGGACGTTCCTTTGATATACACGTTGGCACCCGGAAGCGCCTGGCCCGATGCATCTTTGATTGTGCCTGTCAGAACGTGCTGCGCATGCGCGTGCTCAGGCACTATTACGATCAGAAAACATAGAATGCCGATTAACAAGGATTTCATATGCGTATCATTTCTGGTTCTCGTTTTGAGCATAGGCCACGACTTTACCGTCTGCCACGTAGTTTCCGTTTTCCATTGTTATTTCACTGCCCGAAGGCAATACGACAATAAGCCGCGCCGATTTTGCTTCGATGGCAAAACAACCCTCATCGTTGAGGGCCTTTGTCAGGTACTCATGGCTCAATGCATCGTAGAGGTCAACATTTGTTTTTTCAGCATTGTAAAAGCACACCGACTTCAGTGTATCGTAAGGGTTGTAATACAGATAAGTTGGAAAAGCATCTTCCTGGTAAAAATCCGTTGCGCGGCAATCGAGTTGCAAGATCCGGTCCACGTTCGTCTTCCTGACGATTGATCCGAAAATTCCAACCTGCGCCGAGCTGTACAAA
>DASVOT010000726.1:0-5331 GCA_036383235.1 Chryseosolibacter sp. | reverse complement strand
ATCGGCAAGGCTGAAGAGCTCCGGTGTTGTTTTGTTCACGCGTTCATCGGTGCACTGCGCCGACAAAACCACCGAGATCAGGAGCGTGTAGGCGTCCTTATGATCCAGGGGAATTTCCGGGTGAGGAAAATACCGGTCGAGAATGGAAAGGATATCGTTAACTTTTTCCGATTTGGTCATTTCAGAGGTAAGCTTTTTGCTTCTGGCTATTGGCATATCGCAGGAGAATAGATTTTTTTGAACCGGCCTGCCAAGAGCCAATTGCTAATGGCCAGGAGCTTTTCAAGGGTAGAGCAAATATTTTGCCCTCATGGCCCGATAGCCATCAAGACCCGGCTGCCAGGTTGCCTTGATTTGTTCTTCTGTAAAACCTTTTTTGATCTGTTCTTTTAACTCAGGCGTTCCGGCGAGCCGGTCGAATGAGCCGGTGAAAAATTTTTCCTTGTCAGGATATTTATGGTAGAAATCAAGCAGGTATTTCAGATTGATACCGGGCCCGACTGTTACGTGCGAAAGGTCGAGACCGTAGCATACCTTTCCGTTTTGCGGCGGATCATTTGACATTCCGGCAATGGGTTGAGGGGTGAAGTGGAAGGGCATATCCTTGAATTCAGGATTGCCGATGACGAGAAAAGGCATCTGCGTTCCTCGTCCCACGCTGATCACGGTGCCTTCGAAAAGGCAGAGAGAAGGATAGAGTTGTACGGCCTGGTCGTTCGGCAGGTTTGGCGAGGGCTTCACGGGAAGCGGGTAGAAATCCCGATGCGTCCAGTTCTTCACCGGGATGATGTCCACCTCGCATTTCACACCTTTCTCAAGCCATCCTTCGCCATTGATCATTCGCGCGAGCTCTCCCACGGTCAGCCCGTGCACGATGGGGATGGGATGCATGCCCACAAATGATTTCAGTGACGGCACCCGGAGCGGACCATCGACGTAATCGCCGTTGGGATTTGGCCGGTCGAGAATAATCAATTTCTTTCCCTGTTCTGCGCAAGCTTCCATGACGTAATGCATGGTGCTGATGTACGTGTAGAAACGCGTGCCGACATCCTGAATGTCGAAGATGACCACATCGACATCCGAGAGTTGCCCGGGGGCGGGCTTGCGGTTGGTGCCGTAAAGGGAGACGATGGGAAGGCCGGTTTTGGCATCGATCGCATCGTTGATCTCCTCGCCGTCGGCGGCCGCGCCCCGAAAACCATGCTCGGGAGCGAAGACCTTTTTGATCGTGACACCCAATGACTTCAGGGTATCGGCCAGGTGTGTGTGGCCGACGAGCGAAGTATGATTCACAACCAGCGCAACGTTCTTGTTGGCCAGTTTGGGGAGAAGCGCGTCCAGCTGGTCAGCACCTACCCTCACCCCTGACTGCCCGGCCGATTTTTCCGCCGGCTGTCCTGAAGGGATGAGTTTGTTGCTACACTGCAGCCCGATCAGAATGACGAGCAGGAAAGGACCGATCTTTATATTTTTCATAATTTACTCCCGGGTGCGGTTCGTGATTGGAGATATCGCTATTTTGCAAAGCACAATGCGGGCCAAAAGTTAACAAAATTTGAGTCTATCCTATTTCATATCCAAAAGAATCAGCGGCGGGTACCAGGAAGGATTCTCATCCACGATTCACAAGATCGCCGTCGTCAGCATCGCCCTTGGCCTCGCAGCCTCCATTGTTTCTTTTCTCATCATGAAGGGCTTCCAGGAAACTGTGAAGGAAAAAATCTACAGCTTCAGCGGCCATATCCTCATTACCAAGTTTTCGATGAATAATTCCACGGAAGAGCAACCGATGGATTATCAGATTGAGCTCTATAAACATCAGGATCAATACCCGTTTATCCGGCACATCCAGGAATATGCGCACAAAGTGGGGGTTGTGAAGACTGACGGCGAAGCGCTCGGCGTGCTGATCAAGGGCGTGGGAAAAAGCTTCGACGTCGAATCTTTCAATGAAAACATGGTGAAGGGCCGTTTCGTAAATTTCTCCGATTCCGGCTATGCCAGCGAAGTGGTGATCAGCAAAACCATTGCAACCAAGCTGAAGAAGGACGTCGGCGACGAGATCATCGTACATTTCTTTCAGAATCCACCCCGCTTCCGGCGGCTGAAGATCACGGGTATTTATGAGACCAACCTCTCTGAATACTTTGACAGCCGTGTGATCATCACAGACATCCGGATGATCCAGCGCCTGAATGACTGGCCGGACAGCGTCGCGGGAGGGCTCGAGGTCTTCGTAACGGATCCCGAAAATGTCGACAACGCAGGGGTCGCCATCGGCGAGATGATGGATTACGATCTCAACATCGAGCGGGTGAGCGATCGTTACATCCAGGTTTTCGAATGGCTCGATCTGCTGAGCCGCCAGGTCAATATTCTGCTCGTGATCATTCTCACGGTGGTCTGCGTGAACATGATCTCGATTGTGCTGATCCTGGTAATGGAAAGGACACAGATGATCGGGATGCTGAAAGCGCTGGGCGGGAGCACCGGTTTTATCCGATCGATCTTTGTCTACAATGGCGTAAACCTGATTCTGAAAGGACTTTTTATGGGCAACCTTCTCGGGCTGGGACTGTGCTTCATTCAATACAAGTTCAAGATCATCGAGCTCAACGCCAGGGATTACTACATGAGCTTCGTACCTATCAGCTGGCACTGGGAGATTGTGCTTGTGCTAAACCTCATCACGCTGGGCATTGTCACGCTTATCCTGCTGCTGCCCACTATGGCCATCGCCAGGATCACTCCCATCAAAGCCATCCGCTTCGACTGAGTCTTCGGTTAAAGCTTCACTTTACCGCCAAAACGACACAAATTTCCATTCTTTTCATCGATTTATATGCCATAAAGTCCTGTTTATGGCAACGGCATGTTATTCTCTTGCAGGGGGATAGGTCGAAGAAACAACTTAAAGAAAATATACTATGAGCATTACACGTTATAGCACAGTATTGAATGATTTTATCCCGACATCATTCAGCCGTCTGGCGGATCGTTTTTTTAGCGAACCAGCGGTACGTTCAGGCGGATTTGCGTATTCTTTTGTGCCAAAAGTCGATATACTTGAGCGCGAAAAGTCCTACTCAATTCAGCTGGCGGTTCCGGGGATGAAGAAAGAGGATTTCAAGATTGACTTGAAAGAGCACGAGTTGACGGTGAGTGGCGAGCGCAAGCGCCCTACTGAGACGAAAGAGGAATATTTCAGCCTGCTCCAGACCCAGTATGGGATGTTCTCGCGGACGTTTGTTTTACCGGACGACATTGACACGGAGAAGATCGAGGCGAAGTACGAGAATGGTATTCTCGAGCTGATGGTGCCAAAGGATGAGAAGAAACCGGTGAAAACGGCGATAAAGGTAGCTTAACACGGCTGCAAAATATAGAACAGGCTTAGCGCATTCTGTCTTTTGCCTGGCTTTGAAGATAGGGGTTTAAGTTTAGTAGGTGTAAAAGCGTCCCGTTTACGGGGCGCTTTTTTTTATTTTGTGAAGCCATTTTCTCAAAATAAACGTTTAAATTACTCATAAAGGGTCTGGGATATGAAGCGTTCAGTTTTTTTTGTCGTCATGATACTGGTCGCCAGCATTGGCGGCATTTTGGGTTCGATAATCACCATCCGGTATCTCGGCATCCCGAACCTGAATTATTCATCCATTGAAGATCGCCAGCGCCTGGTACTGACCGGCCGCACGCCTGACACGGTCTACCATATCCCCCACGAACTTGATTTTCTTTCCACCGCCAAGCGCGTCGTGCCAGGTGTTGTTCACGTCAGGACTGGCTACGGGCCCGGTGTCTTCAGCTTGAATCCCCTTCAGCAATACGAGCGTCCCGTTCATTCCTCAGGGTCGGGCGTGATCATTTCGGATGACGGATATATTGTCACCAACAATCACGTGATCGAAGATGCGACGAACATAGAAGTGGTGATGAACAACAATCAACGCTATTATGCGAAGCTTGTGGGGGCGGATGCCAATACCGACCTGGCGCTGTTGAAGATCAAAGCCAACGGGCTTCCGTTTGTCGCGTACGGGAATTCCGATGAGGTTCAGGCAGGCGAATGGGTGCTGGCAATCGGAAACCCGTTCGATCTTAATTCAACGGTGACGGCGGGAATCGTAAGCGCCAAGGCGAGGAACATCGGCATCCTGCAAGAGAAGAACGGATTGTCTGTTGAAGCGTTTATCCAGACCGACGCGGCCGTGAACCCGGGTAACAGTGGCGGCGCGCTGGTGAATCTGGCGGGCGAGCTCATCGGGATCAATACGGCGATTGCCACATCGTCTGGAAGCTACCAGGGTTATTCTTTTGCCATTCCTGTGAGTCTTGTCAAGAAAGTGATGGACGACCTGCTGGAGTTTGGGAAAGTGCAGCGGGGATTGCTCGGGATCAATATCGGGGATGTGGACGCCACCCGTGCCGAGCAATACGATTTGACGGTGACACAAGGTGTGTTTGTAAGCAACGTATTATCGGGGAGCGCCGCCGAGGAGTCGGGATTGCTTCCGGGGGATGTGATTGTGGCCATTGACAATCATGTTGTGAATTCTGTTTCCGAGTTGCAGGAATGGGTCGCGCGAAACCGGCCCGGTCACGAGATCGCCGTTACGTTCCTTCGCCAGGGTATAAAGAAAGAAGTCAAAGCCAGGCTCAAGAACAGCCAGGGCGAGGAGTCCTTCGAAAAGAAGGAAGTGAAACATGAGATCGAGGGGGCCACGTTTGAAGATGTTCCCTATCGTGATCTTGCAAAGCTGCTGCTCGACGGCGGCGTAAAAGTGACCGATCTCTCCGTCGGTAAGTGGAAGAAAGCGGGTGTCAAACGCGGCTTTATTCTCGCCTTTATTGACAAGGTGCCGGTAGATAATGTCGAGGACCTCAATCGCATTCTGGAATACAAAAAGGGTGGCGTGCTCGTCGAGGGCTTCTATCCGGATGGCGAAAGGGCCATTTATGGGATCGAGTGGTAGTTAGCTGTGGCTCCCGGGGCTGCGCGTCAGGCGCGCGTTTTCGTCTTTGCAGGCCTAGCCCTCCTGCATCAAGCGCATTCCTTTTCATTTCAAAATTTCTAGCTTTGTGGCCAGGACAGAAGCGGTATGAAGAATTTTGGAATCAAGGAGGCGCTTTCGACTTTGGGCGTCAGCCGAAATAATCCCGGTGTTTCGACCGGCACCGCGCGGCTTCGATCGAAAGGCGCCCGGATCGACTCCATTTCTCCTGTCGACGGCAAGGTGACAGGCTCGGTTCAGGCTGCGGACGAGCGATCCTATGCGGCCGTTGCCGACATCGCCACTGAAGCTTTCAAAGCGTGGAGAGACTGGCCTG
>DASVOT010000725.1:0-8749 GCA_036383235.1 Chryseosolibacter sp. | reverse complement strand
GGAAGGATATTGACAATCTCTATGTGAACCACGTGCTGCACTCACTGGGAATCGCCAGGGTTGTTTCCTTCAACCCCGGCGCGGACATCCTGGATGTGGGCACCGGCGGCGGCTTTCCCGGCATTCCGCTTGCCATCCTGTTCCCTGAAACGAAATTTCACCTCGTGGACTCCATCGGAAAGAAAATCACGGTGGTAAAGCAGGTGGCGGAAGGCATCGGGCTCAAGAACATCCGCGCCGAACAGGCACGCGCCGAACAGATCAGGGGCGAATATGACTTTATCGTCAGCCGGGCGGTCACCCGCCTGAAAGAGCTCTACGGATGGGTACACCGCAAGGTGAAGAAGCAGTCAAACCATACTCTATATAACGGTATTCTGTACCTGAAGGGCGGCGACCTGGACGAAGAGCTTGCCGAGCTGAAAAAACCGCACCAGATCTTCGAGCTGAGCGACGTCTTCAAGGAAACCTTCTTTGAGACAAAAAAGGTTGTTTACATTCCGCTGTGAGCATTGCATCCCGGAGTTTGGAGATCATTCTTTTTTTTCCTTACTTACATTTCCTGGCCACGTGAAAAAGGTTGTCTCCATACTGCTGGTAGTCCTTCTGTTACTGAATGTGATGGGCTATTATGGCTTTTTCATCGGATTGAAGTACCAACACTCCCAACAGCTCACCCAGAAGCTGGATTCCGAAAATTACAGTAAGTCTGAAACGGTCACTTTCCGGATTCCGTTAGCCGTGCCCTATTACGGCGACACCGGTTATCAACGGGTGAACGGAGAGGTCGAACACCGGGGTGAATTCTATCGCCTTATAAAACAAAAACTTCAAAAGGATACTCTTTACATTGTTTGTATAAAAGACGTCAGGGGCAAGCACATCCAGAAAGCCTTGAAAGATTATGTGAAGACTTTTGCCGACCAGTCGGCGGAAAAGTCTGGCGCAAAAAACCTTCCTTCGTTTATTAAAGACTATATGCCCACCTCGTTCGTCCTGTTCGCTTCGGCGGGGGGTTGGAGTGCGGTTCTCCACCGCAGCGAGAGGGTCGGCATGTTAGTCAGTCCTTATTCGACATCCGTTACGCCTCCTCCCGAAAGCTGATCACCGTCTTTTTCGCGACAGACATAGCCCGGCCGTTAACCGGCAGGCGCCCTGTTGTCTTCATGCCGTGGTGCCGTCAATCATGAGCCTTTACTTGTTTCCTCGGGTTTGCTGGATTGATTAAGGCCCGGTTCCTTTAGTGTTGCATCATATTTTAATTGTTGACCTATGAAAAAAAATTTACTTGGAATTTTATTGCCCTGCCTGTTGTCCGGCGCCCTGCATGCCCAGACACCATCGGATGCAGTGATGATGGATCAGCGGGAGTCTTGTTTTGCATTATCCTTTGACCATGGCTCCTTCGATCACTACTGGGAAGGTACGCTGCTTCGCAAGAATGAAACGATCGCCACCGTTTCAAGAAACCAGATCACACCCATGATTGCGATAGGAATTATGAATAAGCTGAATTTCTATGTGGGTGTTCCGTATGTGAAGACGGAATCTTCTGAACCCAACGGGGGCAAGCTGCAGGGCGCAAAAGGTTTTCAGGACCTGACGCTGGCCGTGAAATATCAGATCCTCGACATGGAAATGGTAGCCGGAAAATTCTCCTTGTTTGCTTCGGGTGGTTTTTCAACCCCGATCACGAACTACCTTTCCGATTACAGGCCCTACAGCCTCGGCAATGGCACGGACGAATGGAGCTTGCGCGGCATCGCACAATACAAGATGGAGATGGGCTTCTACGCGCGGGTCGCGGGAGGGTATCTATCCAGGGGGCTGACGAAAGCCGAACGCGATTATTACTATAACAACGGGAGCTATTACACCGCCTGGATGGATGTGCCGAGCGCCGTGGAATACAATGCGGTAGTGGGTATCAGGATACTGGATAACAACCTCAAGATTGAGGCAAACTATTATGGAGTGAAATCCACCAGTGGCGACGACATCCGGAAATACAACGCCGCACAGCCCACTAATAAAGTAGAGTTTGGCCAGGTGGGCGGTTCTGTTCAGTATTTTATCAAGCCACTCACCGGTGTCAGCGTGATGGCCTCGTATTCGCAGGTGCTGAGCGGCAGGAACGCGCCAAAGATGACCACCATCGGCGGAGGGCTCACGTATCAGTTTAAAATCTAGTCCGAAAAAAATATATCAGAAATATTTATGAAAGCGAATTTTATCAAGAGTTTCATATACACGTGCCTGGGGATCTTTTTCCTGACGGGGTGCGAACAAGACTTGCCCACACGCGCTGACTTTTCGGCCTATGATTATTCAGGGCTCGATGCGAACGGCGGCAACTGGACACCCGTATTGATACCCGATCCCGGCGATATCGCGGTGGCAGTACCGGAAGATGTCAATTCCGCCCCTTATCAGGCGGAGCTTGCGTCGTTGAAGTCGACGATGGGAAACCTCACGGGAGCTCAGCGGTCGGCAGTCGCGTACTGGACGAACAATCCTGCGCTGCGCTGGAAAGAGATAGCCATGGAGTTGGTGGCGAAATACAATCTCATTCCGGGCCCGAACGAAGACAATACCTACACGCTGCCGAACCCGGCCACGCCGGAAGGTCCCCCGCCATTTCCTTTCGCACACCCTGCTTACGCAGTTCGCGTGTATGCCTACATGAGCGTGACGCAGTTCGACGGTTTGATCACTGCCTGGCATTATAAATATATGTACAACCGCCCTGCGCCCTACAAAGTGGACAACACCATTCAGCCGGCGTACAGGCAAACGGATCTGCCTTCGTATCCTTCCGACGGAGCTGTGATCGCGGCGGCGTCGCGGGATATTTTGTCCGCGATGTTCCCGCTGGAAAAAGAATATCTGAAAGCGAAAGCGGACGAGCACCTCGCAAGCCTCGTTTGGTCCGGGACGAATGTCGACAGCGATGTGGCCGCCGGAGAATACATCGGAGCGGAAGTCGCAAAAGTGGCCCTTGCCAGGGCGGCTACGGATGGGATGAAAAAAGCGCAGTGCCCCAAGCCTGTGGCGGATTCAATCAAACAGGCCGCCTTCGAACGTTTTGGCTGGAAGTGGGAAAATGTCGAAATGCCTGTTCGTCCGGTCGGACTTGCGCCCTTGTATGGCAAGGTGAAAATGTGGAATATCCAGAACGTGGAAGATGTAAGGCCCGCCGTGCCTCCCGCCCCCGGGTCCGCTGAATTCGAAGCAAATGTGAAGGAGCTGAAAGATCTCCAGGACAACATGACGGAAGAGCACAGGCGGATCGCCAACTACTGGCAGGATGGACTCGGAACCTATACTCCTCCCGGGCATTGGGATAAATTTGCCCTTGACTTTATCATCAAAAATAAACTGAATCCCCTTCGTACGGCAAGAACGTTCGCCTACCTGGACATGGCAATGATGGATGCCGGTATTGCCTGCTGGGATGCGAAGTACTATTACCATTACCCGCGTCCCATCCAGGTGATTCCCGGTTTCAAGACCATCGCCGGAACGCCGAACTTCCCCAGCTATACTTCAGGTCACAGCATGTTCTCCGCCGCGGGGGCTGAAGTGCTTGCCTACATCTTTCCGGCGGAAGCCGCCAGGGTCAGGGCCTGGGCCGTCGAGGCTGCACAGTCACGGGTATACGGCGGAATACATTGGAGGTTTGACGCCGAAGTCGGAACCACCACTGGTATAATTGTCGGAAACTACAGCGTTGAAAGGGCGAAAGCCGACGGAGCGGACTAAGCACCTCCGTCAAACGAACAGCGCGTGCAATCTGTAAAATAATATTGGGTTGGTATTATTCCGGTCGGGCCCTGGGGTCCGACCGGATTTTTTTCTATGTAGATTTTTTACTGGTCCGTACGATTTACAACCTGCGGTTGATTGCTGAGAATCAGATCGGTCATAACGTCAAATGCCTGTTGCTTCAATTCCTTCACGTCCTGCGCGCTCATCCCCGTCGTGGGAATTTCCTTGCCCACATAGATGGTGATCAGGCCTGGTTTCAGGTTGATCGTGCCGGGCGGCATCAACCTGCCGGCGCCGAGAACAACGATGGGCAGAATGGGCTGTTGCGTGTCCACTGCCACGCGGAAGGCGCCGTCATGGAAGGGCTGGAGAATCTTGTTGGTGCGGTTCTGCGTTCCTTCCACGAAGATAAGGATGGAAATCCCCGCTTTGAGAACAGCTTTCAGGTGGTCGAGACTTTTTTTCCGGCTTTCGGGATTGGTGCGGTCGACGATGATTGCCGCGCTTTTGGCAATCCACCCGAAGATGGGAATTTTCAGAAGCTCTTTCTTGGCCAACGGCCTGAATTGCCCGGGTAACAACATCGTCAGGCCGGGGATGTCGAGAAACGAAGTGTGGTTACTCACATAGATATAGGACTGACCTTTTCTGAAGTTTTCTTTTCCGTGGAATTTGTATCGGATAAAAGTCAGCTGGCTGAAGATCCAGCTCCAGAGCCACAGGAACGCATATCCGACGGACCCGGCCCGCTCCCCGAAAAAGAAGGGAAGAACAATACCCGGCAGGAGGATGATCATGAATACGGTGAACACAATGCCCACCCATATCTTGTACAGAAGACCCGCCAAAGACTTTATGATTTTCAAGAGGACGCTAAACTTTATTCCAACACCTTGGGCACCCGGAAATAATCAGCGTCTTTCTTCGGGGCATGAAGGAGGGCGCGCTCGTGGCTCAAATGCTCATCGACCTCATCTTCCCGAAGCGCATTCACCTCATGCGACATAGTGGTCAGCGGCTCGACCCCTTCGGTATCCACTTCCTTCAGCTTCTCCACCCAGTTGACAATTTCGGTCATGTCTTCCATCATCTTGCCGGCATCCTTTTCGTCGAATTCCAGGCGGGAGAGGTGTGCGATTTTATCCAGAAGTTCCCGGTTAATTTTCATGCTTGCTTAAGTGATTATGCAGCTCGGTTTCAATAACTGTCTTTACCCTTGCTTTGAGCAGGTGCAGGTCCTTCAACGTGTAGATGGACGGATCGATAGGCTCGTGAAAGATGACCTTAATCGGTTTCCACTGCAGAAGGAACTGGTCAGCCGGCAAAATTATCCAATTATACGGAATGGTGACAGGGACGATTGGAATTTGTTTTTCAATAGCCGCGCGGAAGGCGCCATCCTTGAATTCGGCCATCGCCGGAGGATATTTGCTCACAATTCCGCCTTCGGGAAAGATCACGAGACTCTTACCCTCGTCGATGGCTTTAAGAGATTTTACGAGCGTGATGTAGCGGCTTTTCAGCTTGGCCCGGTCGACGGTAATGTGCAGTTTGCTGTACATGAATCCGAAGAGCGGAATATTCTCCATATCGTTCTTCCCGACAAACACGGTGTTGTGCCGGTTCAGCGCCGCCGTGGGAATGTCCAGATAAGAACAGTGGTTCGGACAGAAGATGTATTGCTTTTTGCGCTTCAGTTTTTCCCTGTAAACGACCTTAAATGGAATGCCGATCAGAATGAAAAGCAAGCTTGCCCACCACCTGTTAAACACGCCTACAAGCCTGAATTTCCTTGGGAAAAGGATGGGGATAAGAAGAAGAAAGAAGAAAATGACAAAAAGGATAAAAAAGACGATAAGGCCATAAAGCGTATAAAGCCTTCTGAGCAATTTCATGTATGAATATGATTTACAGGGCTACCGGAATGGCTAAACTCTTCCGTCGTTGTTCTTTCCCGGTTCCTGCCGACGCCAAACACAGCATCAAGCTACGTAATTTGGGTGCACCAAAAAAAGTTTTTTATAGCCGGTAATACAGAAAGAGCCCGGTCGCCGGGTTAGCGTAAAGTGAAATCTTATGAATCTCTTTGTCCTCATCCGTCCATCCTTGCTGCACATAGTCCTGTGAATTTTTTGTGTACGAATAACGCGCGTTGAGGCTGGCTTCCGCTGAAAGGTAGAGCCGTGCATTGATATTGAACCGGACGCCGACGAAAGGACGCAGGCCAAGTCCGATCGTAGCCGATTGTCCGGTCAGCAGTTTCTGTCCGTTCTGAAATACGTCAGACCGCGACAGGCTGTAAAAGGGCAGGGCGTCTCCGCCGTAAAACCAGGTCCACCTTTCATTGATGGGTTTTTGCCTTTCCTTTCCCAGGCTCAGTTCGATGTCTGCATCCGTATTCTCATCGTAATTGGCGTTCAAATGGCCGCTCACATCGTTCATGTTAAACGAAATGTTCAGGCCAAACCGGTTGGCTGCGTTTTCTGCGGTGTATTTTTTGTACATCAGCGAAAACGGCGTCGAGCCGGAATTCAGAATACCCTGAAAAATAAAGGCGGTGTTAAAACCGATGTCTTTTGTCAGCACCGGTGGGTTGTTCTCCTGCGCAAAAGCATTAACGCAAAGGAGCAGGATCAGCGCGAGGGGGCTCTTTGTCTGCATAACGGAGGATTGTTTTTTTTATCAACTTAAGAATTTCAAACGGTTCAGTCAAGTAAGGTTGACTAAATCCGCGATGGCACATTCCGTTTGACATAACGGATGATGCAACGCTCATCCCTGAGGATGTGTGAAGCGTTCTTCACTTCAATGCGCGATTTGGCGTCATCCATTTTTTCCCGGACTGCCTCCTTGATCTCTTTCATCCTCATGCATTCGATGAATCGCTTCACCTGTTCTTTATTCTCCAGGATGAGCTCAGGCACCTGCGTGGGTTTGTCATCGTCGCCTTTTGCCACCATGGTGAAGTAAGACGAATTCGTGTGCTTGATGGTGCCGGTCTTTACGTTCTGCGCTTCCACGCGGATGCCCACGATGAGGGAGGTGCGGCCAACGTAGTTGACCGAAGCGTGCATGGCCACGAGCTCGCCCACCTCCACGGGTTGCAGGAAATCGACTTTATCCACAGACACCGTCACGCAATACGTGCTGGCATGTCTGCTTGCGCAAGCATAGGCTACCTTATCCATCAGTGACAGCAGTATTCCGCCGTGGATCTTTCCTCCGAAATTGGCATACGAAGGGATCATCAGCTCCGTGATGGTGGTTTGAGAAAACGCGACGGGTTTGGCGGTGAGGCTCATACAGGTAAGGTTAAACTAAGGTAATAAATATTTATTTCACCCTGCGATTGGTCGAAGCATTTGCCGGAAGGTAGACCGACAAGGATCCGGCTTGCGACCTTTGCCGCCTGGGCCCCCTGCCTGCCGGGCAGCCAGCACGTGCATCTCCACAACAACCACTCCCGTTTACGAACGTTAGTGCACCGTTCCTTTTTTTCTTATCTTATCAGTTATTGGTCAATGGCCTTTCAGAACGAAATTGTTTTCATAAATTGTATTCTTGCCGAACAACGTGAAAAAGTTTCTATTCATCCTGCTTCTGATCATTGGCTGCAAACCGGAGACAACCAGTGATAATTCGAACATCGCCGCCCTCGACTCAGCGAATGTTGATGTTGCCGCGACGGAAGCCGCGGAACCTGCAGGAGAGCTGGACGCGGGCCGGCAGCTTGAGGCGAATGGCGTTTATCAATTCGAGAATGAGGACATCGGCGCCTATCCTTTTGTGAAAGATTTCGAACCGATGTTGAGTGCCATCGGCGAATATAAGATCGCCAAAACACCTGTGCGCAATGTTCAGGACTCCGCGCAAACCGACACCCTCATCAAAGTCACCTTTGGAAGGTCCGCCATTGAATACTATAAGATACAGGCCAGTTCAACCGGATTCATTACCGGTGCAACGATCGGGTCGAATGAGGTTGAATTGAAAATGGGAATAAAGATCGGAATGAGCCTGGAGGAATTCGTTTCCATTTTCGCGGAATTGAAAGGACAAGGTGCATTACGCTCCGTGATCATTTCGACGGAAGAGGGATTGAACCAGACTGAATTCGTCTTCGTGAACAACAGGCTCTCTGCCGTAAAATATCAAAGCTATTTTGACTGAATCCCCCCGTACAGATGAACAAAACCATTCACCGCAGCGACTCGACGACCCGCATTTTCGATCACCGTTCCCTTCAGTCGGATTACTCCACGCTGGTACCGGTCCTTAAAGAGGGGCTGCGTGTGCTGGACGTCGGGTGCGGAACGGGTTCCATTTCACGGGGAATTGCCGAAAGGGTCGGAAAGGATGGATGGGTCACCGGTATTGACAACACGGAAAAATTTATCCTCAGTGGGAAACAAACGTACGGGGAGGTTTCCAACCTGGAGTTGATCCATGCCGACCTGTTTGATTTCCGTCCGGACGAGAAATTTGATCTCGTCGTTGCCGCCCGCGTGTTGCAGTGGCTAAGCGACCCGGTAATAGCACTTGCCAGGATGGCGTCGTTTTTAAAGCCCGGTGGACAAATTTCCGTTCTCGACTATAACCACGAGGCGCTGTCCTGGGAACCCGAGCCTCCGCAAAGCATGCGGAAGTTTTATGACGCTTTTTTGAAATGGCGGGCGGATGCCGGAATGGACAACAGGATCGCCGAACACCTCCGCGCGTATTTTTCCGAAGTCGGCTGCCGGGAGATCGAGGAGTTTGACGCGGACGAAGTCTATCGTAAAGGCCAGGACGACTTCCTTCAGCGCGTGGGCATCTGGTTGAAAGTCGCTGAGCTGTCACAGATCGTGGAAGAAGGCTATCTCGAAGAAGACGACCGCCTGAAAGCCATTGAAGACTACAGCCTGTGGATGGAACGCGATGCGGAATGTATGATCATGAAACTCAAGGAGGTTCGAGGGAGGGTCTGAGTTCATGGCAGCGA
>DASVOT010000724.1:0-5980 GCA_036383235.1 Chryseosolibacter sp. | reverse complement strand
GCTTCGGCCACAACGATCCCGGTGGGAGACGCGGGTGAAAATTTCGACGAAAGCAGTTTGCAGAGGTTCGCAATTTCGGCGTTGGTGGCCTGCGTTCCCTCCTGGCTGGATTGATCGTTCTTGCCCCATTGCCATTGCGGTTCATTCACCGGGCTCAGGTAATCAAAGCCGAAATGTTCTGACACGGCCACGAGGAAGTCTGCGTAATCCCCGAGCCTGCCATCCTGGATATTGAGGTTGGTTCCGGCTGTGCCGTTGAACGCCTTCCCATTGAGCGTCATGTGAACCGGAGGAGAGAGCGAAAAGCCGAGCGTATAGCGCACACCGCGTGCACGTGCGGCTTCGAGGAACCACTGGGCGCCTTGTTGTTTGGACCAGTCATAAGACCCGTCCCGGTTCTGAAAACACTCTTCCCTTCGCCAGTCGGTCACGATGTTGCTCGTATCGCCCTGCTCATAGCTGCCGGCGCCAATGTTGAACCGCCACAACGATAGGCCTATCCCTACCGGCGTGCCGTCGGCGAGCGTGTCGGTGCTGAACAGCAGGTCGGCAATCTTGTTCTTCTTGCCGGCATCGGCCCATTGGCCGATGAACTTGGCGGTCCAGCAATCCGAGGCGCCGAAACTGTGGATGGTTTGCTTTGTCGCCGCAAGATCCACCACCAGCAGACCGGGTGCTTTTTGCCGGCACGTGTCCACGCCAAGAAACATACACGGTGACGGCGTGTCGCCGGGCTGAAGTTGTTCGTCCTTGCTGCATTGAAAGGAAACGGATGCCGCCACGGCAAGCAGGAAAACGATGGTGAGGCGTTCTTTCATATCATCCAAAAAAGGGGCTGCCGGAGAAAAGCCCCGGCAGCATTTAAACCCAAACCCAATTAGTAACTTAAAAGTATCCCGGATTTTGTGTTACCGCTCCCTCCGATGCGATGATCTGGCTGGTCGGTATTGGCCACAACAGATGAACGGCGGGATTGAAATGGATCCCTTTGTCCTGGGGCTCTCTGAGGTTATTCACTTCCCAGGAATCCGTGCTGACTTCCGTGTTGTATTTAACAAAGCTTCCGTCCGGGCCGAACACGCTGTTGATGTACGGTTGCCCGCTTTCATCTTTCCACCTGCGAAGGTCATAGAGGCGGTCGCCTTCGAAGGCAAGCTCGAGCCTCCGGTCTTTGCGGACCGCGTTGATAAGGTCCCAGCCCGTCAAAGACATGTCGGTGGTAAGACCGACCCGGTCTCTGACTCTCTTGAGTGAAGCAAGCGCTTCGGCCGTCTTGTTCTGCATGGCACAGGCTTCCGCATGGATCAGCAACACATCGGCGAAACGCAGGATCTTGTCGTTGAGTGCAGGCCTTCCGTTGGCGGGACGCTGGGCCACAGGAATGTAATGTTTCCGGCTGTAGCGGCCCGACTTGCTTTGGATGGGCGTTCCCGCATTGAACTTCGGCTTATCAGGGTCCCCGGCGACGGGCAGGCCATGCCGGTTGATGGTCCATTGCAAGCGGACGCTGTCGCCTTCCGATTTGAAAGCGTTTTCGAGATCACTGCTGATGGAATACCAGGTCCAGCCACCATCGGGCGCGGCATTGATCATTTTCTGGAAGTCGTTATAAGGCAGGTTCGGACTCACCGAGGAGCCGTTCTGAATCTCGAAAATGGATTCGATGCCGTTCCGGTAATTGTAGCCCCAGAGCGTTCCATAAGAAGCTTCGAGATCATAATCACCCAGGTCGATCACCTGTTTTGCAGCCAGCTCGGCATTTGCCCAGTCTTCCATGTAGAGATACGTTTTCGCCAGCAATGTCAGGGCTGCACCCTTCGAGGCGCGGAATTTATCAGCCGACGGGTATTCAGATTTTTTCGGGAGCACGGAGGCGGCTTCCCGCAGGTCGGCGACGATCTGTGCGTAGACTTCCTGCGCGGTCGAACGGGGCAGGTGGACGTCGGGCGTATAGATCTTCAGCACGATGGGTACGCCGCCCCAGTTGCGGACGAGGTCGAAGTAGCACCAGGACCGAAGGAATTTCAGCTCGGCTATAAATTGAGTTTTGCTGCCCTCGTCGATCGGCGCGTTGGTGATGCCTTCGATCATGCTGTTGAAACGACCGATACTTTTATAAAGCATGATCCAGTGAGCTTCGTTCCTCACGTTCCCGGGACCGAGGGTAAAGTGACCCACTTCGAGGTATTCGGCGTTGGGGCTGGAGGTATTGCCGAGCCACCCGTTGTCGCTGGAGGCTTCGCCGGAGAGGAAACGCCAGTTGAGCGTCTCCCACCAGCTCGAATAGTCGATGAAACGGTAGGCGACTTTCGTCGACGCGTTGCACTCTTCGACCGTGTTATAGTATTGGGATTGTTCTACCTCGGAGGTATAGCGCACCTGGTCGAGGAAATCGTTGCAGCCGCCGAGGACCGCAAGCGCACATACTCCCGCAATGCTCAGGACTTTCCGTATGGGTTTCATAAGATGTTGTTTGTTCATGGGTGTATGATGATTATAATCCGAGGCTAAGGCCAACAAGGTATGTTTTCGGAAGGAGGGCGTGGTAATTATCCACGCCGTTGTATCCGATGCTGGAATACCAGGGAACGTCGGGATTCATCCCTGAATATCCGGTTACGAGGAACGGGTTCTGGAGGGATGCGTAGATCCGGAGGTTCTTGATGCCTTTGATCAGTCCATCGGGTAACGTATAGCCTAGCTGTATGAGGCGGCAGCGGGTAAAGTCGCCTTTCTCGAGGAAGAAGGTGGACATTTTGCTGAAGTTCCCGTTCTGGTCTGTGGTTTTGAGGATCGGGAATGTATTCGTGCTTCCTTCTCCATCCCAGTATTGATCAGCCCAGCCCGTCTCGAAATTATAGCGCCAGCGCGCGGCGTTCATGTTCAGTCGCGACGCGTTGAAGATCGTCTGGCCGAAAGCGCCGTAAAACTCCATGCGGAAATCAAATCGTCCGTAATCGAGGCCGAGGGTCAGCCCCGTGGTCAGATCCGGATAGGGCGATCCGATGTCGGTAAGATCATCGCCATCGAGGATACCATCGCCATTGGTATCCCGGTATTTGAGGTCGCCGGCCATGGCAAGCGGTTGAAGGCGTTCGCCCGAGGTATTGACGTATCCTGCAGCTTCATCGTCGGTCTGGAATACGCCGTCAACGATATAACCGTACCAGGCGCCCGGCTCGTGATCCTTGGTGATGCGGGAACGGAAGGTGGAGATGCCGTCGTTGTTTTCGCCGTAGCGCAGGGGGTCGACGTTGCCTGCGTATTTCACGATCGACTTGTAATGGCTCAACGTCAGGTCGGCGGTGAGTTTCAGCTTTGGCGCGAGCTGGGTCTTGTATCCCAACGACATATCCCATCCGTTTGTGCGCAGTCTGGCCACGTTCGTCGGCTGATAGGAAGTATATCCATTGGGGTATCCGAGGGTATGGTCGATGAGCACGCCCACGAGCAGGTTGTTAGGAGTCCTGACATATTTTTCAAATGTCAGATTCAGCTTGTCGGCGAAGAGGGCGGCGTCTACGCCGAAGGTATAGTCCTCCTGCACCTCCCATTTGATCTCGGGGTTTGAAATCCAGGTGGGCACATAGCCGGAGATGGCGTTTCCATTGGCATCCACGTAGGTGGTGTTGTTTACCACGGTCAGGTACGATCCGGGAGAGCCGGGAAGGTTTCCGCCGGCTTGTCCCCAGCTGGCGCGCAGCTTCAGGTAATTGACGACGCCGCTGGCGCCGGAGAAGAACGGCTCATCGGAGACGGACCACGCGCCCGAGACAGTCGGGAAATAGCCCCACCGGTATTTCGGGTTGACCATGGACGAACCATCCGCGCGCATGCTGGCGCCCAGGAGGTATTTGCCCTTGTAATCGTAGCGAAGCGACCCGAAGTAGGAAGTCATCTTTCCGAACGGTCCGGCGCCGGGCTGATAGGTTCCGCTGCCGGAGTTGGTCGGACCGCCGGCCGGGATATACCGGTACGGGTCCGCGTCAAACGGTATCCCTATACGCTGCGCCGTAGTGCCTTTTTCGTTATAACTATCCATGCTCTGGCCGAGCAGGATGTCGAAGTGATGGTCTCCGGCAATGGTTCCGGCGTAGTCGGCCGTGGTGGTGATCTTCCACCGTGTATCGGCGTAGGTCGACGAGTTCACCACCGATTCCAGCGTACGGCTGTCGCCGGCGAGGTAGTACTTAGGCGTGTAACTGTTGCGCTGGCTTACGTTGGCGATTCCATCCAGCGTGGCTTTGACCGTCAGATTCTTGACGGGCTTGACCTCGACGAAGGTGGCGTACTGCGCGCCGAAATATTCGTTCTCGCTGAAGTTGGTGCGAAGGTTGAATTCCGGATTTACGGCGCTGTTGTACTGAGAGCGGTTTGGCATGCTGTAATACGGGTTGAATGCCGTGCGGTCGTAGTTGGCTGGCAGCATCTGGTAAACAGAATCTTCGGATTTAAACGGTGGCGTGGTAGGATCCATCGCATACGCGTTCCAGGTGAGGTTCAGCGGGGCATGGGGATATTTTTCGTAACGGGGAGCAAATGCAAATCCCACTTTGACTCTCTTGCTCACTTCGAGGTCGGCGTTCAAACGACCGGTGAGCTTGTTCCATTCGCCGCCGCGCGCTCCCATATAAGACGTTTCCTTGTAATAGCCAAGGCTTCCGTAAACGGTCAGGCCGTTCTTGTTCCCGGAAGCGCTGATCTGATAATTCTGACGCACACCCGGGCTCTTGAAAGTCGATTTCCAGTAATCGGTGGTCTCGAGGCTCTCCGGATCGGAAAACGGGTGAGGAATTCCGCTGTGATCCGCGATCAGGTTCTGCACGCGCGCATATTCGGAAGCATCCGCAAGATCCACCTCCGGCATGTAATCGAAGCCGAGGGAAGACTGCACGCTGACAGACGTTTCGCCCTTTCCTCTTTTTGTCGTGATGAGGATCACGCCCTGGCCGGCCCGGGAGCCGTAGATGGCCGCGGCGGAAGCGTCCTTCAGCACATCCACACGCTCGATGTCCTGCGGGTTGATGGTGTTCATGAAATTGTATCCCACTTCAAGACCATCCACGATGATAAGAGGATTGGTATTGCCGGTGAGGCTGCTCAATCCCCTGACCAGGATCCGCGGCTGCGCCCCTACGGTGCCGCCCGCGTTGAAGATCTGCACGCCGGGCAGCTTGCCTTGCAACGCTCCGGCTACAGTACCCGAAACATAGGGTTTGATGTCGTCGGAGGAGACCGACGCAATAGAGGTCGTTACGTCGCGCTTGGCGGCGGTCTGGTATCCCAGCACGACCACCTCGCCCAGCATGGAAGTTTCCGTTTCAAGGGACTCATCGATATACGTGCGGCCGTCCACCTGCACTTCTTTCGACTTATACCCGATGAAACTGAGAACGAGAACGGCATCCGGACGCACGGAGAGTGAGAATTCGCCATCGGCATCCGTGGTGGTGCCGGTGTTCTCGCCTTTTACGAGGATGCTGACGCCCGGCAGCGGATCGGTACCATCCGTGACTTTTCCCCGGATATTAACCGATTGCGCGAACGTTTCTTCCGCGCCGAGAAAAGTCAGTGTGCAAAGAAAGAATAGAATGAATTTTTTCATAAGCGCTTCTTTGTGGTTAGTGTAAATCTGTTCATAGGTTCGTGATTGGTATGGTTTTAATGCATGATAATCTCGGTCTCAAATTGCTCCAGCGTTTTCCCTTTTGTCTCTGGGGCGTATCGCAACAGGATGAAGAAGTAAAGGAGGCAGATCCCGGAGAACAAAAAGAATGTCTGAGGGGCATTGAGCCACTCGATGAGGACCGGGAATCCCCAGGCAAGCGCGAAACAGGCAAGCCACAGCATCGCCGTGGAAACAGAAACCGCAATGCCTCTTATTTTCGTGGGAAAGATCTCGGAGATCAGTACCCAGGTGACGGGCGCGAGCGTCGTGGCGTAGGTCGCGATAAACGCCAGCACAAAGAACGTGAGCCAG
>DASVOT010000723.1:0-3941 GCA_036383235.1 Chryseosolibacter sp. | reverse complement strand
ATTACCGCAGCAGCGAAGGCGTCACGGGAGAGAAAGTATGGAGCACGAAGGCCAGATGGATGGACCTGTATGGCAACATCGGCGATGAAAAGATCTCGCTGGTTGTCATTGACCACCCCGGCAATGTCGGCTACCCGACGTACTGGCACGCACGAGGCTATGGACTCTTTGCCGCCAATCCGCTGGGTGCGAAAGACTTCACAGGCGGCAAGGAGGAAATGAATTACACGCTTCCCGCAGGGCAGTCGGTCACGTTCCGGTACAGAATTCTCGTGAACTCGGGAAGCCACCTGTCAGACGACCAGATCAACTCCTACGCAGACGAGTTCGCCAAAAAATACTGACCGGCCACGAATGGATTTTGTTGGGTTCTGCAAACAACACAAAGGCCGATCCATAACGAGCAATGCAGCAAATCACCCGGATGTTCCCGAGTTTCATAAATAAATAAAATTCACCAAACCTGAATCGTTGATCCTATGACAAAAAGAAGAGATTTCATTAAGGGTATTTCCATGACACCGGTCGCGATGGCCCTGGCCTCGGATAGCCTGTTTGCGTTGACAAAGAAGCGGGCGAAGATGAAGCTGGGGTTCGTAACGTACCTGTGGGGAAAAGACTGGGACCTTCCCACCATCATTGAGAACTGTGAAAAAACGGGAATATACGGTGTGGAGCTGCGCACGCAGCATAAACATGGCGTCGAGCCATCGCTCAACGCGGCGCAGAGAAAAGAAGTCAAAACCAGGTTCGCCGCCAGCCGCGTGAAACTGTTGGGCTATGGCTCCAACGTCGAGTTTGACAGTCCGGATCCCGCGATCCTCAAAAAAAATATGGATGAAGCAAAAGCGCTGGTGCACCTCAGCCACGACGTGGGCGGCACCGGGGTGAAAGTAAAACCCAACCAGTTCCATGAAGGCGTTCCGCAGGAGAAGACGCTGGAGCAGATCGGAAAATCGCTGAACGAGCTCGGCGCCTATGCAAAGGATTATGGCCAGCAGATCCGGCTCGAGGTACACGGCCGCGGCACGCAGGAACTGCCAAACATCAGAGCCATTTTGGATGTAGCCGATAACCGTAACGTTGCCATCTGCTGGAACTGCAACCCCACCGACCTGAACGGACAGGGGTTCGAATACAATTTCAACCTCGTCAAAGACCGCCTCGGCGATACAATGCACATCCATGAGATGAACGTCGACACCTACCCTTTCCAGGACCTGATGAACAGACTGGTGGACATCGACTACGCCGGATGGACACTGCTCGAATGCAGCTCCAACCCCGCGGACAAAGTCAAGGCCATGACCGAACAACGGGCCCTTTGGGAAAAGCTGGTGGCGAACGCTACAAAATAAAAATGCTGCGCTCCATGATTGATGTTGCCTGACCCATCCTCCTCAACACTCCTCCATGAATACTCCCAGACGCCCCATTCAAATCGCCATCCTCCTAACCTGCGCGCTTGCCGGCAAAGCGTTCGCGCAGGAAGAATTGAATGTGATCCGCACGAAAGAGGAGCCGTGGCTGCAGTACACCGACGCACCCAACGCCCTGTACCACCATCTCGCCGGCGAGGCATACGGGTTGCTGCAGGCGCGCGCTAAAACAATCCGGGACATTCATTCGCTGTCAGCGTGGAAGGAAAGGCAAAACTACATACGCGAAACACTGCAAAAAATTGCAGGGCCATTTCCGGAAAAAACTCCGCTGAACGCGCAGGTGCTGGGGGTCGTGGACAAGGATACTTACCGCGTGGAGCACATCGTGTATGAATCGCAGCCAAAATTTTACGTCACCTCATCCCTGTTCATTCCGAAGTCGCTTAAAAAAAAGAAGACGGCACCGGCGGTGATTTACTGCAGCGGACATTCGGAGAACGGGTATCGCAGCGACGTCTACCAGCACGTCATCCTCAACCTGGTGAAAAAAGGTTTCATCGTGTTTGCCTTTGACCCGGTGGGACAAGGCGAGCGCCTCGAGTATTATGATATGGAGAAGGAGAAGTCGTCCGTCGGCGGTCCAACGTCCGAGCATTCCTACCCGGGAAGCCAGGCTTTCATCACGGGCAGCTCACAGGCGCGCTACATGATCTGGGACGGCATCCGCGCGGTAGATTATCTGCTTACCCGCCGCGAAGTTGATCCTTCGAGGATCGGGATCACAGGGCGCTCGGGCGGTGGAACACAATCGGCTTACATCGCCGCGTTCGATGAACGGATAAAGGCCGCGGCTCCGGAGTGTTACATCACCAGCTTTACCAGGTTGCTGCAATCGATCGGACCGCAGGATGCGGAGCAGAATTTCTTTCACGGCATCGCGAATGGAATCGACCACGCCGACCTGCTGCTTGTGCGCGCGCCGAAGCCCGCGCTGATGATCACCACGACCCGCGACATGTTCAGCATCCAGGGAGCGCGTGAAACGGCAAAAGAGGTCTCGCGCATCTATGACGCGTACGGGCAGCAAGCGAATTTCGCGATGGTGGAAGACGACGCGCCGCATGCGTCGACGAAAAAAAACCGCGAGGCCATGTACGCCTTTTTTCAGAAACACCTCGACAACCCCGGCAGCCCGGCGGACGAGGACGTCGCTCTCCTGAACGAAGCCGAGATCCGTGTCACCTCCACCGGACAGGTATCCACTTCCCTGGGAGGCGAGACGGTGTTCAGCCTCAACGAAAGGGAGGCGGCCAGGTGCGTTGACGCGCTGGAACAGCTTAGACAAAACGAAGGACGATACCTTGCGACGATGGTCGCCGAAGCGAAAAACCTGTCCGGCTACAGGGAGCCCGCGGAAGTCGCCGAACCCGTATTCACGGGACGCATCCAACGGGATGGATATGCGATCGAAAAATACTTCGTGAAGGGCGAAGGGGATTATGTGATCCCCTACCTGCTGGTGGTGCCACGGCAAGGGAACCACAAAGCGATCCTGTACCTGCATCCCTCCGGGAAAGCGGCGGAAGCTTCACCCGAAGGCGAGATAGAATGGATCGCAGGGAACGGTTTCACAGTGCTGGCCCCGGATTTGCCGGGCGTGGGAGAGCTCGGCGCCGGCGCCTTCCAGGGTGATTCTTTCATCGGCGGCGTATCGCATAATGTCTGGTATGCTTCCATCCTTATAGGAAGGAGCATCGTCGGAGTACAGGCGGCAGATATAGCAAGGTTGACCCGGGTTCTGGAAGAAAATCTTCACATGGAGGAAGTCTATGGCGTAGCCCGAAAGGAAATGGCGCCCGCCCTCCTGCATGCGGCAGCATTCACGCCGTCCATCCGGCGGGTAGCCCTCATCAACCCGTTGTCCTCTTACAGGTCTGTCGTGATGAACCGCTTCTACTCCTCACCGTTCATTACCGGCGCCGTTCCCGGGTTGTTGCAGGCGTACGACCTTCCGGACCTCGCTTCCGCGCTCGCTCCACGGAAGCTGACCCTCGCCGGCGTCATCGACGGAAAAGGTGCAAGCGGGGACACCGATAAAGACCTTGCTGTCATCCGCAAGGCCTATGAGCAGATCCGCGCGGAAGACCAGCTTCGTATTTCTCCCTCCTCCTCGGAGGAAGAGCTGGGATCGCTTTTCACCGAATGGGTCAGGTAAGCGCCGCAGAGGTGCGGAAGGGAAATAAAGGAAATTGACAACGGGCAGTTGACAGTTGACAATAGCACCCTCCCGATGAATCGGTTCTGCCCCCTTACCCCGAAGGGGTTTAACATTAGTAGCCCCGGGTGATAACCCGGGTTTGCATGGTACAAATGGAGCCTAACCCCGAAGGGGTTGAATTGAAATCGCAAATGGGACGATTAAATTTGTCCCCCGATGAGGTTTTGCGCATGAGGTCGTGGTTGTGGGCACCCGTCGAAGCGTTTTATTCAACCCCTTCGGGGTTAGATCCCTCGCCGTGCCACCCCCGCATTTCATGCGGGGCTATTGATGTTTGATCC
>DASVOT010000722.1:0-4303 GCA_036383235.1 Chryseosolibacter sp. | reverse complement strand
ATGGACGCCAACGAAATGGGCGCCCTGAAAAAACTCACACAGAATTTTCTTAACACGCGCAAGGAATAGGGCAGCGGCTGATTTGGCCACAGACTCCGTTCAGCCGCTTCCACGAGTCCGGTGATGTGCGCGCAATACCACTTGAGCCCTGGTGTAATTTTATCGCCGCATGCGAAAATCCTTTTTATGCAGACTGTGGTCGGCAAAGGGTGACTTTCTGACGAAAGATCGCAGCCGCGCCGCCCGCGAACCAGCGGCGGTATTGCATTTGACAGGCTGTCAAAAATCCTATGCAAGGCCGCAGTTTTATGCACACCCTGCCCAATAAATTCCTACTTTTGCAGTCCATAATTTGAGGAATAAAAGAGGGAATGGAAAACATCCGCAACTTTTGCATAATTGCCCATATCGACCATGGAAAGAGCACGCTGGCAGACCGGCTTCTCGAGTTTACCGGCACGCTGACCTCGCGCCAAATGCAGGCGCAGGTGCTCGATAACATGGATCTGGAGCGTGAAAAGGGGATTACCATTAAGGCCCACGCTATCCAGATGAACTACAAACTCGCTGGAAAGGAGTATATCCTGAACCTGATCGATACGCCCGGCCATGTGGATTTTTCCTACGAGGTTTCGCGTTCCATTGCCGCCTGCGAAGGAGCCCTTTTGATCGTGGATGCAAGCCAGGGCATCGAAGCGCAGACGATTTCAAACCTGTACCTGGCGCTCGAGCATGACCTTCAGATCATCCCGGTGCTGAATAAGATCGACCTGCCCCACGCCATGCCTGACGAGGTGACCGAAGAGATCGTCGATTTAATCGGCTGTAAACCCGAGGACGTCATCCGCGCCAGCGCCAAGGAAGGGATCGGCATTGAGGATATTCTGAAGGCAGTCGTGGCCCGCATCAAACCGCCGAAAGGAGACCCGAAAGCCCCGCTTCAGGCGATGATCTTTGATTCCATGTTCAATTCCTTCAGGGGTATCGAGGTTTACTTCAGGGTCTTTAACGGAACGATCAAAAAAGGTGAAAGGATCAAGTTTGTCAATGCCGAAAGAGAATATTTTGCCGAGGAGATCGGTATCCTGAAACTGGAAAAGCAACCCAGGAATGAAATCTCGGCCGGGAATGTAGGATACCTTATTTCCGGGATCAAGGTTGCCCGCGAAGTGAAGGTGGGTGATACGATCACTCACCCGGAAAATCCCGGCGAGGCGATCAAGGGTTTTGAGAATGTGAAGCCAATGGTTTTTGCGGGCATCTAGCCCGTCGACACTTCGGAGTTTGAAGAGCTCCGGGCTTCCCTGGAAAAATTGCAACTGAACGACGCGTCCCTTGTTTGGGAGCCTGAGACCTCGGCCGCCCTCGGCTTCGGGTTCCGGTGCGGTTTCCTCGGGATGCTCCACATGGAGATCGTCCAGGAGAGGCTTGAACGCGAGTTCGGAATGACGGTCATCACCACGGTGCCTTCCGTTCAATTCAGGGCGCATTTGACGAACGGCGAGGTAGTCGATATCAACGCGCCCTCCGAAATGCCCGACGTCACAAAAACCGAGCACATCGAAGAGCCGTATATCAAGGCGCAGATCATCAGCAAAGCGGAATATATCGGCCCGATCATCACGCTTTGCATGGACAAGCGGGGCATGATCAAAAACCAAACGTACCTCACAACGGACCGCATCGAGCTTTCCTTTGAGATGCCGCTTGCCGAAATCGTGTTCGACTTCTTCGATAAATTGAAAACCATCTCGCGCGGATACGCGTCTCTCGACTATCACCTGATCGGATACCGCGAATCGGATATGGTGAAGCTCGACGTCATGCTGAACGGCGAACGGGTGGATGCGCTGAGCGCCATCGTCCACCGCGCGAAAGCACACGAGTGGGGTAGGAAATTATGTGAAAAACTCAAGGAACTCATACCGCGGCACATGTTCGAAGTGGCCATACAGGCCGCCATTGGGCAGAAGATCGTAGCGCGTGAAACGATCAGCGCCATCCGCAAGAACGTGATCGCCAAATGCTATGGCGGCGATATTTCCCGGAAGCGCAAGCTCCTGGAAAAACAAAAGAAGGGAAAGAAGAGGATGCGACAGATCGGCACGGTAGAGGTACCCCAGGAAGCGTTCATGGCGGTTTTGAAGATCGATTGATAATGGATGATCCCGGAAAGTCCAGGCAGGGTCCTGGCTGGCACGCCAGATCTCTATCGTAAAACAAGATATGACAGAAGCAACCACATACACCCTCATCGATGGCCGCAAGGTTTCGACCGACATCAAAAATGAGATCGCCCAGAAGGTGGCCTTGCGAAAACAACAGGGGAAGAAGATTCCCCACCTGGCCATTATCCTCGTCGGGGATGACGGCGCGAGTCAGACCTACGTGGACAACAAAGTGAAGGCCTGCAAGGCGGTGGGCTTTCATTACACGATGATGCGCTTTGCCGATACCATCAGTGAAGAAAAACTGATGAAACACATCGACCACGTCAACAACGATGACGACGTGGATGGATTCATCGTCCAGCTTCCACTCCCCGAGCACATTTCCGTAGAGAAGATCACCGAAAAGATCCGCTCCGACAAAGACGTCGACGGATTCACGAATCACAATTTCGGGAGCATTATCTCCAAAAGTCCGCTGCTCATGCCGGCGACGCCCTTCGGCGTAATGGAATTGCTTCGCCGATATAACATTCAAACCGAAGGCAAGCACGCCGTTGTGGTCGGAGCAAGCCGCATTTCGGGCGCTCCGTTAAGTATGATGCTCGCCGAACAGGGGCGCGCAACGGTTACCATTTGCCACAAGTACACGGTTGACCTTCCCCGCTACACGCGCTCTGCGGATATCCTCCTCGTTGCGGTGGGAAAGCCGGGACTGATCACGGCCGATATGGTAAAGGAGGGTGCCGTGGTGATCGACATCGGCACGACGCGGGTCGAAGGCCCTCAGTACCAAAAGGGCTGGGCCATTAAAGGCGATGTCGATTTCAAAAACGTGGCGCCGAAAACGTCCTTTATCACTCCCGTTCCCGGCGGGGTCGGCCCCATGACGATCGCCTCGCTGCTGCTGAATACGCTGAGAGCAACCGAATCGCGTAACCCCTGAATTCTTTCCTTCTTTTATGGTGGAGGCTTCCGACCAGTTTGTGCATACCGTTCTTCCCCTCATGGAAGATTTCTACACCATCCAGGGCGAAGGATTTTACCAGGGACAGGCTGCCTATTTTATCCGCCTCGGCGGATGCGACATCGGTTGTGTCTGGTGCGATGTCAAGGAGTCGTGGGACGCATCGGCGCATCCCGTTGTTTCGGTGGCCGCGATTACCGATCGCGCCAAAGCCAGCGGAACTCCCGTCGCAGTGATCACAGGAGGCGAACCGCTCATGTATGATCTCACTCAACTGACGGATTCGCTGAAACGCGCAGGCATCCGGACCCACCTGGAAACGTCTGGCGTTTATCCCGTCACCGGCACCTGGAACTGGATCTGTTTATCGCCGAAGAAATTCAAAGAGCCCGATCCCTCCGTCCCGGCCCTTGCAGATGAATTGAAAGTGATCGTCTATCACAAAAGTGATTTTGCGTGGGCAGAAACCTGGGCCGCGAAGGTGAACAAGAAATGCGAACTGTTCCTTCAGCCCGAGTGGTCCAGGGAAAAGGAAATGCTGCCGCTCATCGTCGACTACGTGAAGGCACACCCACGGTGGAAGATCTCTTTGCAGATACATAAATACATGAACATCCCCTGACGTCGCGTCCCCATCCGGCAGATGAACGCGAACCAGATTCAAGCACTAAAAAGATGTCACTGGAGGAATTTGCCAACACATTGAATGAATGGGGCCGCAAAAAAATCCCGTTCCTGTTCCTGGTGGATTTTGAGATGGAGAAGCCATTGGTTTTTACTCTGGCGGAGATCGATGCGGATCAATTACTGTTCTCCATCAATGGCAGGACCAATAGCCGTGCGCTCCCGCGTCAGCTTGATCAGCAAGGAAAGAAGATCGATTTTGTCAAGCTGCCCCTGTCCCTGGACGACTACAGGGCGAAATTTGATAAAGTACATTCCCGCCTCCTCTACGGAGATTCCTACCTGACCAACCTCACCGTCAAGACAGGCATCAGGACTACGCTCTCGCTGCGGGAGATCTTTTTTGCGTGCGAGGCAAAATATAAATTGCTGCTGGAAGGTAATTTCATCGTCTTTTCGCCTGAAACGTTCGTGAGGATAGAAGACGGACGAATTTTCTCCTATCCCATGAAGGGCACGATCGACGCGTCGGTTTCCGGCGCCA
>DASVOT010000721.1:0-1521 GCA_036383235.1 Chryseosolibacter sp. | reverse complement strand
AAGCAGGGGGTTCACCGGGCGTTGGGCAGCCCATCGCTCGTGGGCATAATCTGTCAGCGCACGGGCCAGGCTGGCGTTCATCCTCTCCTGCAGACCGGCGATCTCCAGCATGGGTTTCTCCGTGAAGATCGCCTTGAGCACCATCTGATTCCATGCCGCTTCATCCAGTTGTTCGGAGGGGTAGGGATTATTACAGATCACCGATTCGAGCACGAGCCCGATATTATTCCGGATACCTTCGGCACAGCGTTTCCTCCACAGCTCAGGGTACGCCAGCAATGGCAATGAGGAATAGAGGGCGACGAGCTCGCCCATCTCCGCGCTGAGGAAGAGATTCTCGATGGTGGCAAAATATTTTTCTTTGTCAGCGGGATTCAATTGCATCAGGAGCCACACCCTCGCCAGCCGGTCATTGGTCCATCCCGCGATCTTGAGACCCTTTCGCAGCGCTTGCGCTTCCGACTGTTTCTGGCCTGAAACATTCACGATGTCTTTGCCTGTTTTCCGGGGCATGGCAACAAAGGCGATGTTGAACCTGGAGATGTCGCCTTTTGACCTGACGGACACCGCCTCGTTTTCCAGCCATTTCCAGCCTTCGGGTTTCAGGTTGTCTTTTAATACCGTTGCCAGAAAACTATTCAGGCGGTCGAAATCGTATGCAAATGTCATGGCGCTTTCTATTCACTCAGCAGGAAAAAGAGGCAGGGCTGCCGGGCCGTATCGAAACCACAATCCCTGCCGGCATGGTTATCTGTGAAGCGCTGAAAGTTAACTTTTAATGGTATCTGAATCCACCAAAATGTTTAACAAATATTCGCATGCGTCATCAACCGGAAGACGTGGTGGCGGCGCCGGAAAGCGGGAGAAAAGAAGTCCGCTGGTTTAAAAAGCATTCAGTCGCTTGACCAGTGCCATCCTGTTAGAAGCCACCAGGAACAATCGATATCTGTTTGCGGTTATGGTTGCCAGGGGAATTCCGGAATTTCAGGGATTGTCAACAGTTGCGCCTCTGAACAGAACGTCAAGCGCTGGCCGCGCCGCCGGCCTTAGTCCCCGGCGCGAAAATCAGGATTTTCCAGGGGGTATTGAAGGATTGTTGCAGCGTACACGCCCATAGGACGCGTATCTGACGGGTTTGATGAGCCGAGAATGAGATTTGAACTCACGACCTGCTGATTACGAATCAGCTGCTCTACCCCTGAGCTACCTCGGCGGTTTTGTTATCCGCAACGGCCAACCGTTATTGAAAGCGTAAATATAGGGAACTTCTGAAATCACAAGGGTGAAAAATCAGAAGAGCTGTTAAAAGTCGGAAATAATACCGGCAAAAAACATAAATTGTCACGTTCGTATGATCTCGAAGAAATGCAAATACGCCATTCACGCGCTTGTACACATGGGGAAAGATCCGCATGGCAAGTTCCTGATCAAGGATATTTCTCAATCGTGTAACATTCCGAAAAAATTCCTCGAGGCGATTTTGCTGGACCTTAAACGGGCCGGCATGCTGGGAAGCAAGCA
>DASVOT010000720.1:0-1839 GCA_036383235.1 Chryseosolibacter sp. | reverse complement strand
CGATCAACCACTCAAGGATCGCCATCATCCTCGATAACCTTGTGTATTCTGCGCCGGATGTTAACTCCGAAATTCCGAATGGCAACTCGATTATTTCCGGAAGCTTCACTCCCGAGGAGGCGAAAGATCTGGCAAACATCCTGAAAGCGGGCTCTCTCCCCGCGCCTATTGTCATTGTTGAAGAGACGGTCGTCGGCCCCACGCTTGGAGCGGAGTCTATTCAGAATGGACTGATCTCTATTGCGGTTGGGTTCCTCGTGATCATCCTTTTTGTCGTCGTCACGTACAACAGCGCGGGCTGGGTTGCGGACGCGGCGGTGGTATTGAATCTTTTTTTCCTGCTTGGTGTACTTGCCTCTTTGAATGCCGCGCTGACGCTGCCCGGCATCGCAGGCATTCTGCTTTCCCTCGCCATCGCCGTCGATGCCAATGTGCTTATCAACGAGCGGGTGAAGGAAGACCTGCAGTCAGGCAAGAGTCTCACAACCGCGATCGGCAACGGATACAAGAACGCGTTCTCGGCCATTATCGATTCAAACGTTACAACCCTTATCAAGGGCTTTGTGCTTCTGGTCTTCGGATCGGGGTTGATCTACGGCTTTGCAGTAACGCTTGTCATCGGTATCCTCTGCTCGCTGTTCACCTCGGTGCTCTTTACACGGCTCATATTTGAGCACTACACGAAAAAGGGAAAAGTTTTGAAATTCTCTTTCCCCTGGTCACAGAATCTTTTCCGAAACATCAAAATAGATTTTATAGGGAACCGAAAATATTATTACATCATTTCAGGGCTGGTGATCGTCGCCGGCTTCGCTTCCATCGGTCTCCGGGGACTGAATTATGGTGTCGACTTCAAGGGAGGCCGAACCTATATTGTCCAGTTTGGCCAGCCACTTTCGGCACAGGAAATCCGGTCCGCCCTTACCGGTCCGTTCGGAAGCGCCCCGGAAGTAAAGACGTACGGCTTCGACAATAAATTCCAGATCACAACGGACTACCTGGTGGATGACAACAGCGAAGGCGCGACGTCCACCGCTGAGAGCGCTTTGAAGAAGGGTCTTTCCGGATTTTCAGACAGCGCCTCCATACTCAGTTATAACAAAGTGGGGCCCACCGTTGCCAACGACATCAAGATATCGGCGTTGAAAGCGCTGGGCATCGCCATCTGTCTGATGTTCCTGTACATACTGATACGGTTCAGAAAATGGCAGTTTGCCCTTGGAACGATGGTGAGCCTCGTACATACGGTGCTGGTAGTCCTTTCCGCCTATACGCTGCTGGAGACCATCATGCCATTTACGATGGAGATCGATCAGTCGTTTGTGGCGGCAATCCTGACGGTCATCGGATATTCCATAAATGACAGTGTGGTTGTATTTGATCGTGTAAGGGAGTTTCTGTCCGGAAAGAAACATGGAGAGGATGAGGCGAAGGTGATCAACAATGCTTTGAATGATACCCTTAGCCGCACGTTAATCACGGGTATGTCGACCATCTTTGTGATCATCATTCTATTTTCGTTCGGCGGTGAGACGATCAAGGGCTTTACATTCGCCATGCTGATTGGCGTGCTGATCGGCACCTATTCGTCATTGTGTATCGGGACACCCGTGCTCGTGGATTTTATGAAGCGCGGAGCGACAACCGGAAGGGCGGCGGTGCCCGCGAAGGTGTAGGGGTTGGTTGTTGGTTGTTGGCTGTTGGCCGTTGGTTGTTGGCACGTGCACATTTAAAGGCTTGTAGTCTTCAAGGCGGAAGCCATTCATTTCTTCGTACCCCTTTGTGTCTTTGTGTCTTGGTGGCAAAACACTTCTCGTGTATTTGTGGCAGAAGATTTTT
>DASVOT010000719.1:0-4170 GCA_036383235.1 Chryseosolibacter sp. | reverse complement strand
TTATGATCATAAGCGCCGCACGGTTTCCAGGCCGGTGGTCGTGCATGACAAAGGCGGAGTGAATGATCCACACGACAATCCCAGTATCCTGATCGACGATCAGGGTTACCTTTGGGTGTTTGTCAGCGGGAGGGGAAACGTGCGAAAAGGATATAAATACAGAAGCGAAAAACCTTACAGCATTGACGCCTTCAGGCAGGTGTCGGAGGAGGTGATGGCGTATCCGCAACCGATGTTCATTCCGGGACAGGGTTATTTCCATTTCTTCACCAAATACACGGGCGTACGCGAGCTTTATTTTGAAACAAGTAAAGATGGAATCACCTGGACGGATGACGTAAAGCTCGCCGGAATCAGAAAGCCGCTGTATGAGAAAAGCGGGCACTACCAGGTGAGCAACCACCATGCAGGCACCATCTTCACGTTCTTCAACTGGCATCCGAACGGTAATGTCGACAAGCGCACCAACGTCTATTATGTTCAGACAAAAGATTTCGGCCGGACCTTCGAAACAATCGAGGGCAGGAAACTGGAGATTCCCATTGAGGACATCGCATCGGCCGCCCGTGTAAAGGACTATGAATCAAAGAAGAAAAATGTTTACATCTGTGATACGGACGTTGACGCGAATGGCTACCCGGTCTGCCTCTACCTAACCAGTGACGGTCATGAGCCCGGGCCCCAGAACGGAGCGCGTGAGTGGTGGGTGTTGCGCTGGAACGGAAAATCGTGGACGGACAGTAAAGTCTGCGAATCCGATCACAATTACGACATGGGCAGCCTTTTTCTCCACGGCTCCGAATGGAGAATCATCGCGCCGACAGACAGCGGACCTCAACGCTATGGCGCGGGCGGGGAGATCGTCATGTGGGGAAGCGCCGACGGCGGAAACACCTGGAAGCGGAAAAAACAGGTCACGGATCACAGCGACAGGAATCACAATTACGTCAGGAGAGTGGTGAACGGAAGATCTCCTTTCCTTTATTTCTGGGCCGACGGAGATCCCAATCATTTCAGTCCTTCGCATCTTTATATTGGCGATGAGAACGGAGTCGTCCGCGAGCTCCCTTACGAGATGAAAGGCAACGAGCAAAAGCTGACGAAGTACGGCTCCGATTGATAAGAAGGGATACATAAACATCGATACGGCATGAAAAAAATACTACTCCTCGCGTTTTTTTATACGATGGTGAATGGGCTGTATGCGCAGCAGCAAAATCTTCTCAGCGGAAAATATACGGAAGAGGAGCTGAAAACGCTTTTGATTCCGCCGGCGCAGTGGAAGCCCTTTCCGGCCATTGACGACCGTCAGGGCTGGTCAAAAGCTGACCCGACCATGATGAAGGCAATCGTCTCCAGGGCAGAGTCTTACCTGGACTACCAGTGGCCCTACATTCCCGCAACGAAGTCGCTGCTGATTGAACGGACCGGAGACCGCGACGAGTACCAGAAGATCAGTTTCCAGAAGCGCAACGTGCTGGGTACGCTTCTTCTGGCGGAGATCTACGAGAACAAGGGACGCTTTGTGGACCAGGTCATCGACGGCGTCTGGTCCATTTGTGAGGAATCGTTCTGGGGCGTCCCGGCCCATTTGCCAAAAACGAAGGAGTACATGGGCCTGATGGACACATCGAATCCCTTTGTTGAATTGTTTTCCGCCGAAACGGCAACCACCCTCGCATGGGTGGACTACTTCCTGGGAGCGAAGCTGGATGCCGTCTCTCCCCAGATCAGGAAGAGAATATACAACGAAACCAGTTACCGGATATTCCAGCCGCTGATGACCAGGCACCACGGATGGATGGGTGGCGAGGCGAACGGCAGCCGTCCCAACAACTGGAACCCCTGGATTTGCTCGAACTGGCTGAACGCCGTGTTGCTCCTTGAGAAAGATGAGGGGAAGCGAACGGCCGCAGTCGCGAAGATCCTGAAGACGCTGGATAATTTTCTGAATCCCTATCCGCAAGACGGCGGATGCGACGAGGGCCCCGGGTACTGGGGAGCTGCAGCCGCCTCGTTGTATGACAACCTTGCCCTCCTTACCCTGGCTACCCCGCGGTCTTTTGAGTATGTCTTTCAGGATGAAAAGATCAAAAACATGGGTCGCTTTATTTATCGCGCGCAAATAGGAGAGAAGTACTTCCTCAATTTTGCCGACGCGCATCCCGCACCGCATATGGACGGAAATATGATCTACCGCTTCGGCAAAGATATCGGCGACGGAGAGATGATGAAGTTTGGTGCGCACTATCGCGAAGCCTTCACGGGCGGAATCAGCACGTTCCACTATTTCAGAAACCTTTTCGGCGTGTTCATTCAGAATGAATTGCAGAAGGCCGAACAGGGCCTGCCCCTTCCGCGCGATGCGTGGTTTCCGGATCTCCAGGTTATGGTTGCGCGCGACCGGGCAGGAAGTACAGAAGGATTCTTTGTTGGCGCCAAAGGGGGCCACAATGGGGAAAGCCACAACCACAACGATATTGGCAACTACGTCGTCTATTACGACGGTCTTCCCGTGCTCATCGACGTGGGCAGCGGCACCTATACCCGCCGCACGTTCAGCGGACAGCGCTACGACATATGGTTTAACCGTTCTGATTACCACAACGTCCCGACCATCAATGGGAAAACCCAGGAACCGGGTAGTCAATACAAAGCCACCGACGTCGCGTATTCAAGCAGTGATGCTTACGCGCGCCTGACGCTGGAGATTTCAAAATCGTATCCTGACGACGCTGGTGTCACGAGCTGGAAGCGCACCATCCGCCTGAACCGCGGTAAGAGCGTTCAGGTTTCCGACGTGGCTGCGCTGAGCGCGCCCGGCTCTTTCACGCAACACCTGATGACGAGCTACCCTGCGGATATTTCCAGGGCCGGCGAAGTGGTGATCCATTATCAGACACCGTCAGGCGAGAAACGCGATTTCGCCGTGAGCTACGATCCCAGGAAACTGGAAGCTTCCGTTGAAAAGGTCCAGCTTGTGAGCGTGGAGGATCAGGGCATCCTGGCGAACTGGGGTGACAACATTTACCGCATCAAGTTTAAAACGACACAGGTGAGGAAGGCCGGGGAATACCGTTACGAAATTACGGCGAAGAAGACCCGGAACACGGGCACCTGATTTGCAGAGTAGAACGGGCGGCAAATTATTCGGTGTAGTAGCAGACAAATATTTAGCAATGATGACGTATCGTGTTAATCCGTTGGCGGCGTGGATATTTCTCCTGGCTTTTTTCCTGTCACAGAACGGGCATGCGCATCCTTTCGCCGAACAGCCTGCGTCTGCCGCACCTGACAGCCCCCGCGTATTTACCATGGACGGAAAAGCACTGGCGCAGTTGAAGAATCGGATCCGGGAAAGGCCGGTGGCATACAGGCAGGTGCTCGGCCTTTTGAGAAGGAGGGCGGGGGAGTACCTGGACGTCGCACCCTACACCATTACAAAAAAAACATCTCTGCCTCCCAGCGGCGACAAGCATGATTATGAAAGCCAGGGTCCGTACTGGTGGCCGGACCCGAAGTCGAAAGACGGGCTGCCCTATATCCGCCGTGACGGCGAACGCAACCCGGAGATCGAAAAATTGACGGATCACAGATACCTCTCGGAGATGACCAGGGCGGTGAAAATATTATCCCTGGCTTTCTACCTCACGGGCGACGAACGATACGGCACAAAAGCCGCCGCCTTTCTTCGCACCTGGTTTATCGATCCGTCTACACGCATGAACCCCAACCTGAACTTCGGACAGCGTATCCCCGGACGAACGGACGGCCGCGACATCGGGATCATTGAAACGAGAGACATCGGCGAGGTGACGGACGCAGTAGGCCTGCTTCAGGGTGCCAAAGACTGGTCGGCATCTGACCAGGCAGGAATGGAAGCATGGACACGCGCTTACCTCGACTGGTTGTTGCACAGCGAGAATGGAAAGGGCGAAGTGAAACAACATAACAACCATGGAACGTGGTACGATGTGCAGGTCACCGCCCTGGCTTTATTTACCTGGCAGGACGACATCGCCAGGCAGGCCCTTCTGCGTGCGCGCGACGAACGGCTCGCGAAGCACATCGAGCCCGATGGCCGTCAGCCCGCCGAGCTTGCCCGCACGCGCTCGTGGAGCTACAGCGTCATGAATCTTCAAAGTTTTTTTACACTGGCCACACTCGGTG
>DASVOT010000718.1:0-6498 GCA_036383235.1 Chryseosolibacter sp. | reverse complement strand
GCTGGTAACAGAGAAGTGAATAAGCACGGCCACGCAGGCGAAGGTCATAGCGTAGCTGTTAAATTTGGAAGCACCGACCACTGGAATGATCCGCCCGCTTCCGACGAGGTAGGCAGCATACGTGACCGCACAGCCGAAGATGGCAGATGCGCCGTAATAGAATCTCTCCTTGGAGGCGCTGTCGAAATTGATCTCTCCGAACAGGGCAAGGGAAAGACCGAGATAGGTGATCGCAACTGCCAGCCACTGGTAGCGTTGTATGGAGGCTTTGAATACGAGGGAAGAAATGATCAGCACAAGGGTCGGGTAGATAAAAAGGATCAGTCTCTCAATCCCGGCAGAGACATATTGCAGGCCGACAAAATCAAGGAGGCTGCTGATGTAGTAGCCGAGAAATCCCAATAGGGCCACCGCGAGCCATTGCCCCGGCGTGAACCTTACATTACTGCTTTTGCCGGAGGAAATGAGAGCCGAAATAACGAAGAAGGGAAGGGCGAAGATCATCCGCAATGCCAGCAGCGGTACCGCTTCGATCCCGGTATCGCGATAAGCCAGTTTGACAAAGATTGCCTTGGTTGAAAAACAAATGGCGCCTGTCAGGCCGATCAGGATGCCGCCTATGAAATAGCGCCGGTCGTTTCTCCTCATTGGATTGTCGCGACCAGGGCTTTGACAAGCCGGGCCAGGTCTTGTTCGTCATTGTAAACATGAGGAGATACCCGGATGGCGTCGCCGCGAACGGATACGGAGATCTTGTATTTGTTTAGCTTTTCTTTCAGTTTGTCCGGGTCGAGTTGTCCCGAGTGTCTGATGCCGAAAAGGTGCGCAGTACGGTAAGGCAATGCTTCGATCAGAAAGCCCTTCTCCCTCAATTTGGAAATACTGTCCTCCGCGATCGCGCTGCAATATTCCTGGATGTTGGCGACGCCCCAACGGTTGATCTGGGCGATGGCATTGAGGGCCATGGGCGCCAGGATGAAATTGCTGTGTTCTCCCATGCCGAAGCGGGTCGCACCTGGCTGATAGCTCGCGTCATAGCTAACGAGCCGGGAAAAATCTTCGCTGTGCAGCCTGTGAATCCAGTTCTCCTCGACGGGTTTTGCGTCGTTGAAATATTCGCCGTAATAAGCCAGTCCGAGAGAGTAAGGTCCCAGCAGCCATTTATAGCCGGCGCACACGAGCGCGTCGGGCTGGATTTTCCGCACGTCGAAAGGAAGGGCGCCGACTGACTGAGTTCCATCGATGACGAGCAACGCGCCAACCTCTCTCGCGCGTTTCCCGATCGCTTCAAGGTCAAAGCGTGTTCCATCCGTCCAATGCGCATTCGCCATCGCCACGACCCTTGTCTTAGGATTAATGCTTTCGAGGAATTTTTGATTCCAGATCTTGCCCCGGTCTTTAAAACCCTTTTCCGGAGAAACCACTTTCAGCTCCGCTCCTGTCTCAGCGCAAACAGTCTCCCAGGGATAGTAGTTGCTGGGAAATTGATCAGCAGCGACGAGCACGTGCTGGCCTTTGCCGATCCTGAGGTTCCTGGAGACCGTACTCATTCCGTACGACACGGAAGGGATTATGGCGATCCGGGATGGGTCTGAAACGTTGACGAGCTTCGCGAACTCCTCCCGGAGTTTCGCCGGGATGGTGAAAAAATCTTGCGGATGAATACCGGCCGGGTTTCTTTTCATCCGGATTCCGCGTATGCCGGATTTTTCAACGCTCTTCAGCAACGGCGACATGTAGGCGCAGTTGAGGTAAGTGACCGAGGCGGGCAGCGAAAATTTTGAGTATTTACAGGCTAGCATATTTGGCGCAAATCATCCGCGCTGCAAGGTTAGGGGCCCTGTGGGCCAAGTCCGCAATTGAGGTTCCAGCCATAAATAACATGAAAGAAAAATGAATTTTCAAGCCCCTGAATTTTAAGTCAGCGCGATGCTGCGCACATCAAAACGGATCCGGCAGGTCAAGAGAATCGCGCAGGTACCGGAATTCATTTTTATTCTTTGTCCAGTAGTCGGTGTAAAGGCCTTTGTCCAGCCGGGCGGTGGTTCGGCAGATTTTTCCTTTTTCTTTCCAGGACTCCTCCCAGCCCAGGATTGTGAACGGGAATTTTTTTTCATACCGGATTACGAGTTCGCGTTCGGGGTCGTTAAAAGTTATTTTGTAGGTGTACGCAGAATCGGATTCTGATTTTTCCGCTTTGGCGGACTGAATTTTCAGCGGCACGTGGTTTAGACGCGTGAAGAAGAGGCCCGGCACCACTTCAATTTTTCCCGCCGGAAGGCTCTCGTGATCAAGCCTGATCATGTTCCAGAGTTCGTCTTCGAGAACGGCTTGCCTGACGGAGAATTGCTCATCCGCCTCTTCTTCGAAATAGGAGTGCGATTTAACCACATACCGATTATTTCTCAGGTTAAGCTGCGTGTATACCTGGCCGCACCATTCCTGGGAAGACATGCTTGCTTTGATCGTAGCGGGCTCCTTCTCCCGGTTTACCGGGGTGAACACCGACAGCATCATCGAATAAGGGTAGATGCCGGTGGTAAATTTTTTGATGAAATTCAGCTTCAGTACGTTGATCTTGCTGGCGGAGGAGGGATCGTCGAGTTTTACCTGTAGTTTTTTTGAGAGATCCTCTGTTACAAAAATGAGAACGGCTTTGCCGCTGTGGTTTTCGCCGTAGCGCGATTGATTGAGGTCGTATGCATTGATCTCTGCCTTGCCCGCGTGCCAGTAATCGCTGAACTGCTGTGATTGATAGACGCGCACGGGACGCTTGCCGGCTGATCGCTTCTGGCAGCTGAACAGCGGGGTGGTCACGACGAGAAGGGCAACGATCAGCCTGGCGGATTCCATTCGAGCGTGTTTACAAGGTGCATCAAGTCCTGTTTCATGTATTCGATGGCCGGAGCCAGAGAATCGTTCTGCACTTTGGTATTGAAGTACAGCGCCCCCCGGAGAAAGTTTTTGGTTGAGTCGGTTACCGTGAACTGAAACTGACTCGGCACTTCTCCTTCCAGCTCAGCGATGACGGCTGTTTTACCCAAGGGTGTGCGGCTGACAACCTCATTTATCGCATAGGCTTTGATCTGATGCTTTGCTGTGAGCGTGTACGAGTCGTCAAGGTACTCGCGAAGCAATTTTTTGCTGCCGCCCAATGCCTTGTAGGTGATGTGAATGGTTGATTTCATCACCGGGTAATAGATCTCGACCCAGTAGCGATCGCGGATCGTGGAGGTGTCTCTCAGTAATTTTGCATGCTTCGAGTATTCAAAAGTATACGGCAGCGTGTCGGGCAGCGCCTGATATTCATGAGCGGGCAGCTCAAGGCGGTTATAGCCCAGCGGCTTCGGAAGATATTCCCGGTCGCAGCCGGCGAGAAGCACCGCCAGAATAGCACCCGCGAGGCAGGTATTGGTGAGTGCGTTCGAAACGTCTGAATTCCGGCTAAACTTCTTTTGAGTCATGGAGCCTGACGCGTACTTTTTTGATTCTTCGGTTGTCCATCTTCTCAACGATAAAGGTGAAGGGATCCAGCACCACCGGCTCGCCGGGCTGGGGGAGAGATCCATGTATTTCACGAAGCATGCCCCCAAGCGATGTATTTGCTGTTTTCAGCCGGTTGAACACATCACCGTCTACCTGCAAAATCTTGCAGAAATCGTGCATGGACGTTTTTCCATCAAAGATAAAAGTAGCATCGTCAATTTTTTGAAAATGCGACCCTATTTCATCGAACTCGTCATTGATATCGCCGATGATCTCTTCGATGATATCCTCGAGAGTGATAAGGCCGGTGAGTGTGCCGTATTCATCCACAACAAGGGCGAGATGCACTCGTTTCTCCTGGAAATCTTTCAGCAGGTGATCGACCTTTCTTGTCTCCAGGGTGAAGTATGCCGGTCTGATCAACTTTTGCCAGGGGTAGGACGCGTCTTCATTCAGAAAAGGAAGGAGATCCTTCACGTACAGGACACCTTCGACTTTGTCAAGGGTATTCCGGCAAACCGGTATCCTGGAATATCCCGATTTTTTCACATGTTCCAGCAGGTCGCGGAAGTTGAGCGATATGTCTGCAAAAGAGATATCTGTTTTCAGCCGCATTACCTGTTTCACGGTGAGTGTTCCGAAGTTAACGATACCCTGGAGGATTTCTTTTTCACTTTCGGAAGTCTCTTTATTAGCGTTGGCAAGCTGAAGGGCCCGGCTCAATTCCTCGGCGGAGCTTTGCTCGTATAATTTTTCGAGCTTGCTTTCCACCTGATGCGCCATCCGGATAAGGGGTTTCAGGAACGGGGAATAGACGATAATGAGTCCCTTGCTGATGCCGGCCATACGGGTGGCAATGGTCACGTTGTTGGCCCGGCCGTAGATCTTCGGCAGGATGACCCCGAAGAAAGTGAAGACAATAGTGAGGATGAACACGCCGAGGATGAGGTTGGAGGCGCCGTAGTAGTCCTGATTTCTCAGGAGAAAGAAAATAAAGATCACGGTTGTTGCCGATATCATGGTATACTTCCATGCTGTCAGGGTGGTGAGGAGCAGTCTCGGATTGGTCTGCAGTTCTGCGACTGCTTTGTTTGCCGGCTCCGCGCTGTTTCGAAGTCGTTCCAGGTCGTCTGCATTCAAAGAAAAAAAAGCAGCCTCCGTGGCAGAGGCGAGCGAGTTCAGGAAAATAAAAAGCACTGCAAGGAGGATATACAGGATGCCCGGTCCTACGGAGGTAAAAAGAAGAATATAACTGGGAGGTTCGTCCAAGCAGAATGCGTTTAATTAAGAACCAATTCAGAATGGAAGGTCGTCCGTATTGTTGTCTGCCGGGGTGTTGTAGGATGGCTCTGTGGGAGCTCGCTCGGGGCTGCGTGAGCCGTAATCCGCATTTCCACCGGCACCGGCCCCGCTTCGGGAGCCGAGCATGGTCATGTTATCAGCGACGATTTCGGTGGTATAACGGGTAACGCCCTCTTTTTCCCACGACCGCGTACGCAACTTACCTTCGATATATACCAGGTCGCCTTTATGCAGGTATTTCTGTGAGACCTCCGCCAGTCCTCTCCAGAGCACGATGTTGTGCCATTCGGTTACTTCCTTCTTTTCACCCGTGGTGCGGTCTTTATAGGACTCGGACGTTGCCATGGTAAAGTTGGCAACCGACACGCCATTATCGAGGTTTCGAACTTCCGGGTCTTTGCCGAGCCGGCCAATGAGTATAACTTTATTAACTCCTGACATACATTACTTTTTGGTTAAGGGTCTAAAATATCAATCGGGAATCAAAAGTACCAAATCTTTCTGACACTAGCGTGCGTTTAGCTCATTGAGAAAGCGACTTATTAACGCGGATTTCGGCAGCTTCGCTATCTGGCGCGCAGAGTAAAACGCGAGTTCCTTTTCGGGCGGTTTGAAATCCCTGTTGGCTTTTAACTGTATAAAACGACAATGGATAACCTGGTGCGACAAAATATGCCTGTATTTTTTTGAAATAGTCAGCGGGGAGGTTTTATTCAGCCATTTTCCCATTGGGTTCTTTGCAATGAGCTTATCGATGTTCACCGGTTGGTTGTTTTCCAGCAGGGCGAAATCAAACAGCCCGTGCCAGATATCTCTTTCCTGCCGCTTTCTCATGAGCAGCCTGTTGTTCTTCTCGACAACGAAGTAAAAGAAATAGCGGTTGCGCGACTTTTTCTTTCTGTTCTTTACCGGCAGGGCGCTGACCAGTTCGTGATTGTATGCGAAACAGGCGTCTTTGAACGGACAATCGTCGCATTTTGGATTGACGGGGGTGCAAAAGGTAGCGCCGAACTCCATCATTGCCTGGTTATGCAACGCGGGATTCTTTTGGGAAATCAGTTCGTTGGCCAGCAAAGTGAATTTCTTCTTTGCTTCGGGGGTATTGACGGGAATATCGATGCCAAAGAGTCTGGAGAGCACCCGGAAGACATTTCCATCCACTACAGCGACTGCTTCACCGAAGGCGAAAGAGGCAATGGCAGCAGCAGTATAATGACCGATTCCGGGAAGCGTCAATAACTTTTCGAATGTTTTCGGGAATTTGCCTCCGTGATTTTCCACCACTGCTTTGGCGCACTGGTGAAGATTCCGTGCGCGCGTGTAGTAACCGAGGCCCTGCCATAAGCGGAGCACTTGCTGCAGCCGGGCATTTGCCAGCGCTTCGATGTTGGGGTATTGTTTGATGAACTCCTGGTAGTATGGTAGACCCTGGTTGACGCGCGTTTGCTGAAGGATAATTTCAGAAAGCCAGATTTTGTACGGGTCGGTGGTGTCGCGCCATGGAAGCGACCGCTTGTTCGCCTTGTACCATTTAACGATTTTATCTGATAAATATCGGCCATCCATCCCCTTGAGAATCAATTTTTTCAATATTCATTTTTAATTCTGGGAAGGCAAAGTAGATTTGGCCTCTCATAAAAAAAATCTCTACCTAAATTCAAGACCAGTGACCAAGGCAGACATAATAAACGAAATCGCTGAAAAAACGGG
>DASVOT010000717.1:0-2589 GCA_036383235.1 Chryseosolibacter sp. | reverse complement strand
TGGTTTTCCCTTCCGGGATGCGGGTCTTTAATTCTCTTGTCACCTGGGCCTTATTGAGGAAAACGGTGACATGCGCGATCTTTGATTCTACAATCTTATCTTCCTGCGCCGATGCTCCGGGCACGAAGAACAGGATGAATGGAACGAACAGGATGTTTTTCATGGTACAAGTGTTTGCGAAGAAAGATGAATGAATCGGCCATATTCCATAAAAATTGTTCAGGATAGCCTAAGATTTTTTTCCTTAAAACCCTGCGGAAACCGGCCTTTACCTTCATCCTTAGGATGCTTTGCCTTATTTTTGGCACCATCTTAATTCGCATTATGGATCAGGTCTATTCGCTCGAGTCCCTTAAGTCGTTTACGGAGTCTGTCCTTCGCTGTATGGGCTGTTCAGCCGACGACGCCAGGCTTGCCGCGGAAGTTCTGTTATCCGCAGACCTGCGTGGCATTGATTCGCATGGCATTGCAAGGCTTTCAGGGTATGTGAGGTTATGGGAAGCGAAGCGCATCAACCCTGCTCCTGTAGTCAGGGTTGTGCATGAGACACCCAGCACCGCCGTCGTGGATGGCGACTCAGGCCTGGGGCTGGTCGTTGCGCCCAAAGCGATGGAGATTGCCATTGACAAGGCGCGCAACGCGGGAACGGGCTGGGTATCGGTGAAAAACTCGAATCATTTCGGCATCGCGGGCTACCATGCGATGAAGGGGTTGCAATACGACATGATCGGAATGGCCATGACGAATGCCAGCCCGCTGGTGGCGCCGACTTTTTCAACGGAAAGGCTACTGGGCACCAATCCGATCGCAGTGGCAATCCCCGCGGGGCGTCAGCCGGCTTTTGTGGCCGACTTCGCGACGACGACGGCGGCAAACGGCAAGCTTGAAATCCTGCAACGCAAAGGCGAGGATGCTCCCCTGGGATGGATCCAGAAGAGAAACGGCGAACCTACTTCCAATGCGCACGAACTGAAAGAAGGCGGCGCCCTTGTCCCGCTGGGCAGTGACCGTGAACACGGAAGCCATAAAGGGTATTGCCTCGGTGCCTGGGTGGATATCTTCTCGGCGGTGCTTTCCGGCGCCAACTACGGCCCCTGGGTCCCTCCTTTCGTCAGCTTCCTGGCGCCGCCAGCCGACCCCGTTGGCGCTGGCATCGGACATTTTTTCGGTGCCATGCGCGTGGATGCCTTCCGTCCCGCGGATGAGTTCAAGCATCACATGGACAACTGGATCTCCCGCTTCCGCTCGGCGAAACCCGTCGACGGACAGCCGCGGGTAATGATTCCCGGAGATCCCGAAAGGGAAATGGCGGAAGAAAGAGTCAAAACCGGAATTCCTGTGAATGAAAAAGTGGTCGCGGACCTGAACGCCCTCGCTTCAAAATTCGGACTGGTCCTCAAAGACCCAGCGCACCAATATTGATGCCGGCCCGCACGACAATCGGACTGTCGTAAGGAGAATACCGCGTACCTTCCTGATATGAGAAATTGTATAATGCCATCAGGTAAAACGCAGCCCTTTCCCCCAATGGCTGAATGAAGCCTCCTCCTGCAAGAAAACTGTCAAAACCCATTCGCGTTGTCTCCGCGGCGGTGACGGGAAATTCGTAGTTGAGATACTCGTATTCCGTCTGCAGAAAAATATTGCGGTAAACCATAAACCGCAGAAAAGGGTTCACGCCGTAGTCATGCAACTTGATCGAGGGCCTGTACACCTTGTAGTTCGTGTACCGGTAGGTCACACCAGTCCCGGCAATCAATTTCGCGGTCAGCCGGTAGCCGATCATCGGCGAGAGGGAAAAATAATCCTGCACCGAGCCAAACCCTAAACCCAAACCCCCACCGGTTACAATGCGATCTTTCAGGGGAGCGCCTTTCAGGCTGTTGTCTTTTCCCTGCGCGTAGCCCGCAAGCGAAATGGCAAGCGCGAAAACAAGAAGGCAGAGGGAGCGAAGCATGGAGGCTGGATTATTCTTCAACGATGATGTAAATGTCTTCGGTCTCTTTTTTCATCAGGTATTTTTCTCGGGCGAATTTTTCAATGGACTCCTTGTCGCCAAGAAGTTCGGAACGATCTTTTTTCACTTCCTTGATCTTTTCCTCGTAGTATTCCTTTTCGTCTTCCAGCGAATTCAGTTTTGAGCCCAGCTGATATCGGGCAACGATGTTATTCGAGTCCAGCAACAGCATCCATCCGAAAAAAATGGCCAGCGTCACAAAATAAAAATTCCTGAATATGCGTGGCACTCTTTTGAACATGGCATCCATACTAACTGCTAAGATAGCGGTTTTGACATTAAATTAACAGTAACCGCCAGATTAAACAACGAGGGCCCGCCCACTGACCAGCCTCCCATGTTACAAAGCTAGAACGGAATCACGAGCGGAATGTTGCCTGCGCCCGTCTCAATAGGGAAGGATGCTGCCGGGTCCTTTTAAAATCCGTCCGTTCCTGATCCCCGTGTGCCTTCCGCTTGCCATCGTGACGGCGCCGTTCACGATCACATATTCAAAGCCCTTCGAGTACGCATGCGGATCGCTGAAGGTGCTGACATCCGACACCGTTCTTTCATCGAATACAACGAGGTCG